>CAZDGO010000013.1:0-18019 GCA_964504825.1 uncultured Gaiellales bacterium | reverse complement strand
CGACCTCTACAAGCAGGCACAGAAGATCCTGCAGACCGAGGTGCCGATGATCAACTTCATTATCAACCTCGGGGTCGCGGGCGAATCGGCCAACGTGGAGGGCATCGAATTATCGCCCGACTGGGCCCAGACGCTCTTCAGGACGGCCAACTTCACCAAGTAAGCTCGGGTAGGCATACCAGGCGAACGCCTGGACCGCCTCGAATGAGCAGGCAGGCGAGAGGGGGCCGTTCACGGCCCCCTCTCGCCAATCGAAGAGTCGCCGGGGGAAAGGCGAAGGTGTGAAGGAAATCAGACGAGACGGCGAACCGCCCGAAGAAGCCGGAGGGGCCATCCCGCGGCATCCAAGGAGGTGGACGCTCTACTGGCGTCGCCTCAAGCGCCGGCCGGCCGCGCTCGTCGGCGTGGCCATCTTCTGCTTCTTCTTGCTCCTGGCCTTGCTTGGCCCCTTGATCGCTCCCTACGCCTACGACGCTCAAGAGGCGGCTCTGCGTCTGAAGCCGCCGACTCTGCAGCACCCCTTCGGCACCGACCAGTTCGGCCGCGACATCCTCAGCCGCATCATCGTAGGGGCCCGAAACATCTTCTTGCTCGGGGGCATCGGCACGCTGCTGGCCGTAGTCATCGGCACGCCCATCGGTCTGGCCTCCGGGTACGCCGGTGGCCTGTTGGACGAGGTGATCATGCGCCTGCTCGACGTCTTGCTCTCGTTCCCCTCGCTTCTGCTGGCACTGGTGTTGCTCAGCGTTCTGGGTCCCTCCAACCTGAACCTCGTGCTGGTGGTGACCCTCCTCTACATACCGATGATCGCCCGCGTGGTACGCAGCATGGTCCTCGACCTCAAGACCAAGGAGTTCGTGGAGGCGGCCCGCGTGCGCGGCGAGCGGCGCAGCTACATCCTGTTTCGCGAGATCCTGCCCAACTCGCTGCCCCCCTTGCTGGTCGAGACCTCCATGCGCTTCTCGTACTCGATCTTTCTGGTAGCCTCCTTGGGTTTCTTGGGCCTGGGCGTGCAGCCACCCTCGCCCGATTGGGGATTGCAGATCAACGAGGCCCGCGCCTACTTCGACCTCGCTCCTTGGACGCTCATCTTCCCCGCGGGCACCATCGCCCTTCTGGTGATCGCCACCAGTCTCATGTCGGACGGCCTGCGGCAGGTCATGCTGCCGGGCGTCGCGAGGAACTAGCGGTGAGCATCGGGCCCGCTAGAGCCGCCACTGTCGGAGCCGCCGGCGACGCAGCAGCCGTTACCTTGAGCCCCGCGACGGCCGCCGCCCTCACTGCCGCTCCCCGCCCCGTGTTGGAGGTCGAGGGGCTCTGCATCGAATACCAGATCGAGGGGGCCCTCGTCCGCGCCGTCCGGGACGTCTCGTTGACGGTGCACGAGCACGAGAGCTTTGGACTGGTCGGGGAGTCGGGCTCGGGCAAGTCGACGTTGGCCATGGGAGCCATCCGCTATCTGGCCGGGAACGGGCGCGTAACGAACGGGAGCGTGCGCCTGAACGGAGTGGAGCTGCTCGACCTCTCGCCCAAAGAGCTGCGCGCCCTCTGGGGCGCGCGCATCGGCGTCGTGTATCAGAGCCCCCTCGGTGCTCTCAACCCCTCCATCCAGATAGGCAAACAGCTGGCCGAAGTGGCCCGCCTGCACCTGGGGATGGACCGCGGGGCGGCGATGACGCGGGTCACCGAGATGCTCTCCAAGGTAGCTATGCCCGACCCCGAAGCGGTCCTGAAACGCTACCCGCACCAGCTATCCGGAGGTATGTTGCAGCGTTGCGTCATCGCCATGGCGCTGATGACCAACCCCGCGCTCCTCATCATGGACGAGCCCACCACCGCCCTCGATGTGACCACTCAGGCGGTGGTGCTTGACCTAGTGGCCGATCTCAAACGGGAGTTCGACTCCGCCATCCTCTACATCACCCACGATCTGGGGGTCGTCACCAAGATCTGCGAGCGCATCGGTGTCATGTACGCCGGGGGGTTCATGGAGCAGGCGCCGCTCCGTGCGCTGTTTAGACGGCCGCTACATCCCTACACTCTGGACCTGCTGGGCTGCGTGCCCCGGTTCGAGACCTCCCCGGTGAAACGATCCCTCGTGACGATCCCGGGCTCGATCCCACGCCTCGACGAGCTACCAGAGGGCTGCGTCTTCGCTCCCCGCTGCCGCTTCGTCGAAGAGGCCTGCCGCACGGCACGACCACCCTTTGTGGAGGTGGAGGACGACCATAGGAGCGCCTGCCGCCGGTGGCGGATAGTGCCTACCCCGACCGAGCACATACGCCACGCCACCGAAGCCCTGGCCATCACGCAGGCGGACGGCGCGGACGGCGCGCCGCTCGTCGAGGTCGACAACACCAAGACGTACTTCAAAGGACCGGCCAAGGGTCTCCTTCCCTGGCGGCGCACGCACCGCACCATCAGGGCCGTCGACGGCATCAGCCTCACGGTCAACTCAGGACAGACCCTCGGCATCGTCGGCGAGAGCGGGAGCGGCAAGACCACGGTCGCCCGGGCCATCATCGGCCTCACGCCCGCCACCAGCGGGGACATCCGGCTGCACGGGCGCAGCCTGGAGCGTTCCACCGCCCACCGGCAGCGCGCCGTGCTCAAAGAGATCCAGATGGTGTTTCAGAACCCCGACGCTTCGCTCAACCCCACTCGCTCCGTCGGAGACGCCATCACCCGGCCGCTGGTGCTGCTCGGAGGCATGGGCCGTCCGGAGGCCAGGGAGCGGGCAGAGGAACTGCTGCGGGCGGTCAGTCTGCCGGTCGGCTACTTCGACAGGCTGCCCAACGAGCTAAGCGGTGGAGAGAAACAACGCGTGGCCATCGCCCGCGCCTTCGCCGCTGAACCCGAGCTCATTCTCTGCGACGAGCCCATCTCCTCGCTCGACGTCTCAGTGCAGGGCTCTCTCATGAACCTGCTCATGAAGCTGCAGGTGGAGCAACGGACCTCCTACATCTTCATCTCGCATGACCTCTCCGCCGTGCAGCATCTCTCGGACACCATAGCGGTCGTGTACCTGGGCCGGATCATGGAGATCGGCGACGCCGTCAAGGTGCTCACACCCCCCTTCCACCCGTACAGCGAGGCGCTACTCTCGGCGGTTCCGGTGGCCGACCCCGACGTTATTCAGACGCCTATCCGGCTCGGTGGAACCGTCCCGAGCGCCATGGACGTGCCGCCCGGCTGTCGCTTCCACCCGCGCTGCCCGCGCTACGTAGGCGACGTCTGCTGGGAGCAGGAACCACCCTGCCGAAAGGGTGAGGGCGAACACCGCATCTACTGCCAGATCCCCCTGGACGAACTCTCCCGCCTACAGGCCGAGACGCTCGTGCTGGCGCCGGACGACGAGCCGGCTGCGGAAGAGAAAGGCGCCTGATGCTTCAGTTCATCACCAGACGGCTCGGCTTCGTGGTCCTCATGGTCATTCTGTCCTCCATGATCATCTTCGCGGCAACACAAGTGCTGCCGGGTGACCTGGCGACCATGATGCTGGGCCGCTTCGCGACCGCGGAGGCCAAACAGAACCTCCGCGCGGAGCTCGGTCTGAACGAGCCCCTGGTCGTACAGTATACGAACTGGCTCGGCAACTTCGTGACGGGTGACTGGGGGCACTCCGTCAGCACGAACACCGCGATACGCCCTCTGGTGCTCGAGCGACTGCGCAACTCCGCGATGCTCGCCGCGGTGGCCTTCGCCTTCTTCGTCCCCGTCGGTATACTGCTGGGGCTCCTCGCCGCCCTACGCCGGAACAGCTGGGTCGATCAGGTGATCTCCGTAGGGTCCCTGGCCTTCATCGGGCTGCCGGAGTTCGTCAGCGCCGTGATCCTGATCAGCATCTTCTCCATACAGCTGGGGTGGTTACCATCGCAATCGGCCATCAGGCCCACCAGCAGCTTCGTCGAGGCGTTCCCCTACCTCATCCTGCCGGCCATCACCGTGGCATTGACCTCGCTCGCCTACATCGTGCGGATGACGCGGTCGAGCACCGTGGACGTCCTTCAGACCGACTACGTGCGCACCGCCAATCTCAAGGGCCTCCCCCCGCGGCGAGTGCTCTTCACACACGTGCTGCGCAACTCGCTGCTGCCCACGATCACCGTGATCGCCATCAGCATCGGCTGGCTCATCGGGGGCCTGATCGTCACCGAGTCGGTCTTCAGCTATCCCGGCATCGGCCGGCTGGTGCTGTTCGCCGTGCAGCGGCGGGACATCCCCCTGGTCCAGGCGACCGTGCTGCTGATCGTGGTGATATACGGGATCTCCAACCTGATCGCCGACATCCTCTACGCGGTGCTCAACCCGCGGATCAGGTTTACGTAGACCTCGGTGACCCGAGACCGCCGGGCCAGTGGGCGACGAAGTGGCCCGGTCAGCGCAGGCAGTACGCGTCGAGCTGCCGCCGAGTAGTCTCGTCGAGCTCTGGGGGCCGATGGGCTTCCGCGAGCACCCGGAACTGCGCCCGCGCAGCGGTATGAAGGTCTAACCCGCCCAGCTTTCGCCAGACGTCGTGTGTGCGTCGGTTGAAGAAGGTTGCACGCGTATAGTCGCGGCAATGGGCGACGGTATGGGGCTCGAGCAGGAAGTTCCCTCCCGGCCCTACGGCTCCGATAGTGTCCAGTGCCAGGGTGTCTTCGTCGACCTCGATGGGGAGGTTGCGCGCCCTGATCATGCCCACGAGCTCGTCATCGATGATGAGTTTCTCAAACGAGACGGCGTTCACCGAGCTGATCGTGCCCGTGCCGTGGAGAACGAAGTCGACCCCGCAACGAACCACGGCCGCCAGGCCCATCGCCGCTTCGATACCGGCCTGCATGTCGGGAAGGTGCGCGTCGGTGAGACCACCTCCGGCCCGACACGGGAGCCCGAGGTAGTGCGCGATCTGGACCGTCGAGCACATCAGCGCCCAGTACTGAGGCACGCCGAAGAGCAGGTCGCCGGTAAGCATGGACACCACCGACGACGTGCCTCCATAGATGAACGGCGCGCCTTCCCTCGCGACCTGGGTCAGCACCAGCCCGGCCAGAGCCTCGGCGTGCTGCAAGGCGAGGACGCCCGCCATGGTCACGGGTCCGGTGGCTCCACCCATGACGCAGGGCGTAACGCACACGGGTTGGCCCATACGCGCCATCCTAACGATCACCCGGCACGTCTCCGCCTCGATTGCCAGCGGCGACATGCTGTTCGCCACGAAGAGGAGCCGCGGCTGCTCATGCCAGTCGGCGCCCCACAGGATCTCCGCTGTTGCCGCGGCCGCCTCGGCCAGCTCGGGGCTGTAGCCCGGGAACGTCACCGGCTTGTCGCTCAGCGTAAGAAGGGCGTGTAGGGAACGGAGGTGACGTTTCTCCCGGGGCACGTCCTGGGGCTCGATGGCAAACCCCAGCATGTCGATGTTGCGCGACAGATGCATCACCTTCACCAGCTGCACCAGATCCGCCTCGGTGCCCGCCCGCAGATCAAGACCCTCCAACACGAACGAGGAACCTCCTGTGGCCGCGACGATCAGGCCTTCACCGAAGACGAGATCGGTGCTCGGCCCTCGGCCGTGAAGGGCGAACGACGTCGGAGCCGACCGGATGCAGGTTTCTACATCGTCCGCGGCCATCCGCACCCGCCGGCCGTCGACCGAGAACCCGCGCTGCGACAGCAGAGCGAGAGCATCCGGATCGAGGAAGAGCACCCCGATCTGCTCGAGGATGCGCAGGCCGGCCTCGTGGATCTTCTTGATGTCCCGTAACCGCACGAGCCTCAGCCGAGTTCCAGCACGCCCACCGCGTCTTCCACGGCGCGAAGGATGTCGCCTTCGAGCACCAAGCGGGCGATGGTCTCGATGTCGGGGGTCTGGGGCCGGTCGGCCTCCAGCGGGGACACGTGGGCGCGGATCACCCCACGGGCCGCCTCCACGCCCTTGCCGGGGCGCGATCCCTTGCCGAACTCCAACGCCTGGGCCGCACAGAGCAGCTCCACGGCCAGGACGACCAGCGCATTCTGGCAGACGTCATCGGCCTTACGGGCGGCATACGCCCCCATGCTTACGTAATCCTCCTTGTTGGCCGAGGTGGGGATGGAATCGACACAGGCTGGGTGAGCCAGTGTCTTGTTCTCTGACACCAAGGCGGCGGCCGTCACCTGGGCGATCATCATGCCCGAATGCAGCCCTCCCCAGCGGGTGAGAAAAGCGGGCAGATGGTCGGAGGTGGCCGGGTCGAGCATGTACTCGATGCGCCGCTCGCAGATGCCGGCGGTATAGGTGAGGGCGATGCTCAGGAAGTCCATGGCCTGCGACACGGGCTGGCCGTGGAAGTTGCCACCGGAGATGACCCGGTCGACCTCGGGGAAGACGAGGGGGTTGTCGGTAGCCGCGTTCACCTCCACCTCGAGCACACGGCGCACGAAACCGAGGGCGTCCTTAGCGGCCCCGTGAACCTGGGGGACGCAGCGCAGGGAGTACGCATCCTGCACCTTCTTGTCGCTCCCCGGGTCGGAGTGACCCGGCAGTATCTCACTGCCCTCAAGCAGGCGCATCAGATTCCGGGCGGTGGCCAGCTGACCGTGGTGCGGGCGCACGTCGTGGGTCAGGGGTAGGTAGGCGGCGTCGGTGCCGCGCAGCGCCTCCAGGGTCATGGCGCCGGCGACGTCGGCGCACTTCGCGATGGTCTCGGCCTTGAACAGGGCCAGCAGACCGATGCCGGTCATGAACTGGGTGCCGTTGATGAGCGCCAACCCCTCCTTGGCTTCCAGCACCAGCGGGACGATGCCGACCGCGGCCATGGCCTCGCGACCGGGGAGGCGCCGTCCCTGCCACAGCGCTTCTCCCTCGCCGATCATCACCGCGGCGAGGTGGGCGAGCGGGGCGAGGTCACCCGAGGCCCCCACCGAGCCCCGACTGGGGATCACCGGCACGAGACCCCGGTTCAGCATCTCCACCAGCGTCTCGAGGACGATAAATCGGGCGCCTGAGTAACCCTTGGCCAGCACGTTCGCCCGCAGCAGCATCAGCACCCGGGTCTTCTCCACATCGAGGGGCTCCCCCACGCCGCAGCAGTGGCTCAGGATGAGGTTACGCTGCAACTCGAGCACGTCGGAACCCGCGATGGTCACGTCGGAGAACTTGCCGAACCCCGTGGTGATGCCATAGACCACCCGCCCTTCGGCGATGATCCTCTCGACATACGCCCGCGCCGCGTCGATCTTGGGTCGGACGTCGGCGCCGATCTCCACCATCGCCCCGCCGTGGGCGACCACCCGCGCCTGCTCGAGAGTCAGCGTGTCTCCATCCACCTTCACGATGTGCGCGGTGTTGCTGTTAGCCATTGCCGCCCGCGAAGGCCGCGATCAGCTCGTCGGCCCGAGATCTCACCTGGGTGGGCAACGGTGGGACCTCGTGGGTCTCGAGCAGCCGGAGGGCTTTGCGCCGCGCCCGCTCGGCCAGGTCCTGGCTGCCTTCTAGCAGCCACTTGTCCCGACCGTAGCGGTTGAGGATGGTGGGACGCCACTGCACTTCGCGCATGTAGCGGTAGGTGTGGTCGCTCGTCATGTAGTGGCCTCCGGGCCCGGTCTCGGCAACGGCCTCGACGGCCAACGTGTCGCGGGTGACCTCGATGCCAGAGAGCAGTCTGCGGTTCATGCTGATGAACTCGTCCACCACGACGATCTCCTCCAGGGAACCGGTGAGGCCGAAGTCGAGGTAGCCCACGTCGTGGGAGAGGTTGGAACCGGCCTGCATGGCCAAGAACGTCAGCTGAGTGGCCTCCATGCCGGCCTGGGCGTCGAGTGTCTGGCTGTCGCTGGTGCCCGCGTAGCCCCAGTTGGGGATGTCGAGCCACTTGGCCATCTCCACGGCGCAGAGGTAGGTCATGAGGTACTCCACGGCGTTGTAGCTGGACTGCGCGGTGACGAGGTCGAGCACCGCCGGTCCGATGCCGAACAGGAACGGCGCCCCTGGGCGCCGCAGCTGGTGCGCCACCAACCCGAAGAGGCTCTCGGCGGTGCCCTGGGCGCTGTGGCCGGCCACGGTGATGGGGGCGGTGGCCCCGGCCAAGGGTGCGGGTGAGTAGATCGACGGCACGCCGCTGTCCGCGCACAGGAGGAGTTTGGCCAGGCTCTCCTCCGGGTGTTCCAAGGGTGAGATGGGCTCGTTGTAGACCACGAAGTAGGGTTTGAGACGCAGCGCCTCTCCCCCGCCGCGGAGCGCCCGAGCTACCTCGATCATTACGGCAAGGTCACGGTCGTTCTCAGCGGTCGTGACCAGGGGTTTGGTGCTGTTCCGCATCATCTCCTGGAAGCTGAGTAGGTAGGAGTGGTGCGGGTTCCTGTCGGTGGGGTGGGCGCAGCTCATGATGAAATCCATGTGGGGCAGCGCGTCACAGAGCTTGGCCGCCCTCCCCACATCCGCCAGGGTGCTTGGCCGGTGCTCACCCGTCTCCAGGTCGTAGGTGCTCATGAGGTCGGAACCCGTGCCGAAGTAGCTGTTATAGCCGCCGAGTTCCATGGCGAGCTCACCAAAGCGGTCGTAGACGTTGACCACGGGCGGCACGCTGCGACGAGCCTGTTCCACCAGATGGCGGCCCATGAGGATGCGGTCCTCGGGGGTCTTGGTGCACCCGGCGGAGAGCAGCAGCTCCTCCACCTCGGGGTGGTACACCTTCATGCCTACCGTGGCCAGGATCTCCAGGGCGGCCAGGTAGATGTCCCGCTTCTGCTCTTCGGCGAGGAAGGAGAGGCGGCCGACGCGGGAGGCGTTACGTACGTCTTTCACGGGAGTGTGCTCCTCTCGGGTCTCGAGCGGCGATGAGGGCGTCGATCTGGGCCACGACCTCCGGGGGCAGGTCGGGCACCTCGTGGGAGGCGAGGAGTTCGTCCACCCGGCGGGCGGCCTTCTCGGAGAGGCGCAGAGAGCCCGCCTTCGTCCATCTGTCATAGTTCGACTGGTCGAAGAGCCCCGGGTACCAGTCTTCGTGGAAGTGCGCCAAGGTGTGGTCCTCGCCCAAGTAGTCGCCTAGAGGCGCCACCCGCTCGATGAGTTCGAGGGCCAGTGTCTCCTCGTCGACCACCAGGGGTTCCAAGAACCGCCGCACCCAGCCGATGATCTCGTCGCAGATGACGATCTGGGCCAGCGAGTTCGACATGCCCGACTCCATGTAGCCCACATCGTGGATCAGGTTGCTTCCGGCCAAGGCCTCCACCAACAAAGAGAGGGAAGCCTCAGCGGCCGCCTGCTCGTCGACGGTCTTGCTGTCTGAAGCCCCGCCCAGGCCGAAGTGCGGGATGTCGTAGAAGCGGGCCATCTCCGTGAAACCCACCCGGTTCTCGGGAGCCGAGTAGATGTCGATCATGCTGCGCATGTCGAGCTTGTCGGCCGTTCCCCCCGAGAGCGTCGCCGGGCAGCCTTCGTTGACCAGCTGGGCGAGCACGAGGCCGAAAAGTTCGCCCGCATTGCCTACGGCCATGCTGCCGGCAGCGGTGATGGGGCCACTCGCACCGCGGAGGGCGGCGGGATTGTAGGTGTAGGGCACCCCCTTCTCGGCCAAGAAGATCAGCTTGTCGAGATCATCGAACTCATGCCGGAAGGGGTGCGTCACGTTGATGTAGCAAAGGCCACGGGGCTTCTCGCGCAGCGCCTCCTCGCCCCCGGCCACCGCCTCCAGCATGGCCACCATGGCCCGTATATCCTCACCGCTGGGGCTCAGGAACAGCAACGGCTTGGTGGAGTTGCGGAGCATGACCTTGAACTGCTCGAGGTAGGCCACCGTGGGTTCGAGCTCCCAAGGGACGAAGAGCGACATGACGAAGTCGATGTTCGGCAGAGCATCCAGCACCCGCACACCCTCGGCCACGTCGGCCAGGCTGCCGTGCCGGCGCTCCCCGGTGCGGTGGTCGAGCACGTTTGGCGTCTCGGAACCGTTCCCGAAGAAGACATTCGTGCCGCCCACGGGCATGACGGGCTCGCCGCCGCGGGTGTGGAGCGTGAAGCTCTTGGGCGCCACCGTCAGGGCCCAGTCGACCAGCCTGCGGGGCACCCGCACGCGCGTGCCCTCCACCGAAGCGCCGGCCGCCGCAAGGAGCTCGCGGGCCCGGTCGTGGTGGGTCTCCACGCCCACCGTCTCCAAGAGGCGGCAGCTCGCACCGTGGATTCCTTCGCACTGCTCCGGGGTCAGCTTCTGGAAGCGCACGCCGCGCTGCGCGGTCAAGATGTCCTTCACCAGGGTCACACTCTCCTCATGGTCTGGTCGTGCGGCTGCGTCGGCTCATGCCTACGCTCAAGGAGGCGGTATCGGTGGGATGCATCTCCACCTCCGGTCCAGACATAGCCTTGCGGCAGCGGGGGGACCCTATCGGGCGGCATCTGACGGGCCTACGCCACTACCGCCCCGAGCTCTTTGGCCACTTTGATGGCCGCCCCGGCGTCGGAGGCATAGCCGTCGGCCCCGATCTCGTCGGCCCAGGTCTGCGTGACCGGAGCGCCCCCTATGAGCACCGTGACCTTAGCGCGGAGGCCGGCTGCCCGCAGCGCCGCCAGGGTCTCGATCATCATGGGCATGGTTGTGGTCAGAAGCGCGCTCATGCCCACGATGTCGGCCCCCGTCTCGACCACCTTCGCCACGAACGCGGCGGGCTCCACGTTGATGCCGACATCGATCACTCGAAAGCCCGCGCTCGCGAGGAGCATGGCCACCAGGTTCTTGCCGATGTCGTGCAGGTCGCCCTTGACCGTCCCGATGACCACCGTTCCCGAGATCTTGACGTCGCCCACTGCCAGGTGGGGTTCGAGGATCTGCAGGCCCGCCTCCATGGTCTTGGCGGCTCGGAGCACTTCGGGGATGAACATGTCCTCGGACTCCATCTTGGCTCCAACTATGTCCATCGCGGCGATGAGGCCCTCTCGCAGAATCTCCTGGGGAGAGTAGCCCTCGGCCAAGGCCCGCGCCACCTGGGCCTGGACGGCATCCTTCTTACCGGTCTCCACGTTCAGCTTGAGTTCGTCATACAGGGACATGCGGGCTCCTTGGTTCTCGCTTCCGCGACTCGATTACGACCTGGGCGGACTCCACCAGGTTCTCGACCAGACCGTCCTCCACGATGCGGGGCAGGGTGATCTGGCCCCGCTCCCGGTTGGCGGCGTTCCAGCCGGCGGCGGTCTCGATGGCGCCCTTGTTGCGCGCCCAGCTCCGGCGGGCGATGCCACCCATCACGTCCCACTCCAGGGCGGAACGGACGATCCCATCTACCCGCTCCGATCCATCGAGCAGCAATCCGAAGCCTCCGTTGATCGCCTTGCCTACACCCACGCCTCCGCCGTTCGACAGCACGACCAGCGTCATGCCCCGCACGGCGTCGCCCACCCAGGAGTGATGCGCCATGTCGGACATGATACGTGAACCGTCGTAGATGTTGGCCGTCTCTCGATAGGGGGAGTCGGTGCCGGAGACGTCGTGGTGGTCGCGGCCGATCATGACCGGGCCGATCTCGCCCCGGCGCACCAGCTCGTTGAAGCGCAGAGCGATCCTGACCCGGCCGTCGGCGTCGGAGTACAAGATGCGCGCCTGGCTCCCCACCACCAGCCGATTCTTCTCGGCGTCGCGTATCCAGATGTAGTTGTCGCGGTCCTGGGGGCGGCGGGTCGGGTCGATGCAGCTCATGGCCGCCTGGTCGGTGGCGCGCAGATCCTCGGGCCTGCCACTGGTGCATACCCAGCGGAAGGGTCCGTAGCCCAGGTCGAAGCAGACCGGCCCCATGATGTGCTCGACGTAGGAGGGGAACACAAAACCTTCCCGAGTATCCATGCCATTGGCGGCGACCTCGGTCACTCCCGCCTCGAACACCGCTTTGAGGAAGGCGTTGCCGTAGTCCCAGAAGCGGGTGCCCCGCACGACCATGATGCTGATGAGTTCGAACTGGCGCCGCAGGGACGCGTCGACCCGGCGGCCAAGCTCCGCGGGGTCGTGGGCCAGGAGCTCGCGGGCCTCATCGAAGCTCGTGCCCTGAGGCACGTAGCCCCCCTCGTAAGCGGCATGGCAGGAGGTCTGGTCGCTCGCCAGGGGGACCTCGATGCCCCGTTCCACCACATACTCCCACAGGTCGACCACGTTGCCGTGGTAGGCGATGGAGAGAGGGCGCCTGGCGGCCCGGGCTTCGTCGGCCCACCCGAACACCTCGCCGAGATCGGCCGAGGCCCGGTCGAGCCAGCCCTGGTCGAGCCGGGTCTGGACGCGCGACCAGTCGACCTCGGCCGTGATGCTGACCGCACCGGCGATGTCGGCCGCCTTGGGCTGGGCTCCGCTCATGCCGCCCAGGCCCGAGCTCACGTACAGCACGCCGGCCACATCGGCATCGTCGGGGATGCCGAGGTAGAGTCGCCCCGCGTTCAGCAGCGTAAGGTAGGTGCCGTGCACGATGCCCTGAGGCCCGATATACATCCAACCGCCGGCGGTCATCTGCCCGTAATTCGCCACGCCCATCTGCGCGGCGCGGTGGAAATCGCCGGCGTTGTCGAACTCACCCACCATGAGCCCGTTGGTGCTGATCACCCGGGGAGCACTGCGATGAGTCGGGAAGAGGCCGACCGGGTGCCCGGAAGCGATGACCAGCGTCTGCTCGTCGGTCATGGCCCGCAGATAGCTGGTGACCAGCTGGTACTGCATCCAGTTCTGGAAGACCTGGCCGGTCTCCCCATAGGTGACCAGCTCGTAGGGGTAGAGGGCGACGGCAAAGTCCAGGTTGTTGTCGATGTTGAGTTGCAGAGCCTGGGCCTCGAGGACGCCCTCGTATTCGTCGATGGGCTTGGCCGCGATGGCGCCCTCGGGCCGGTAGCGGTAGGCGTAGATGCGCCCCTGGGTGCGGAGCTCTTCCAGGAACTCCGGCGCCAGGGCCTCGTGGAGTTCGGCGGGAACGTAGCGCAGCGCGTTCTTGACCGCCGTCACCGTGTCACCGGGGGACAAGGTGTACCCGCGGGCGGGGGCTCGGCGGATGCCCGGCTCGAAGCTCTTCGCCGGCGGGAGCTCAGCCGGCAGTGACACGATCATGGGCTCACCCGTAGGGATGGCCATCGGTTCCTCCCGTTGTCTCGCGGCGCGGGCACAGTCATCATCGTCAGTGTGCTGCCCCAACAACGTAAGGTCAATGGCGTGGTCGTGCCTGTCCACAATACGGGACTTACAACTCTGAACACCGAGCTGTACACTGCGAGAGCATCGCAGCCGCAGCGGAGGTCCAATGGCCGCCGACAACGACTCCCCGAACACCTCGGCCGAACGCACCATGCAGGTGCTCGAGTTCCTCTCCCGGCGGACCTATCCGACGCCGACCATGATCATCTCCCGGGAATGTGGCATCCCGAAGTCAAGCCTCCACAACCTGCTGAACGCCATGCGCCGGCGCCGCTTTGTGACCTACCACCGGGATTCGCGGTCATGGAGCCTGGGAGCCCGTCTCTTCGAGATCAGTGCCGAGGCTCCGCTACTCGCCCACGCGCTGGCCATCCTTCGGGTATTCGGCCAAGAGAGGGACTCCCTCGACACGGCTCAGATCGCGCGTCAGAGTGAGCTTCCCCCGGTGGTGGTATCCCGCATCGTGCCCGCGCTCGAAGAGAGCGGATTCCTCGCCGAGGCTCCGAGGGGGCACTACCGCTTGGGGCTGCAGTTGGTGGCCCTCGCTTCCCGGGTGCGTGGTCTCGACCAGCTGCGCATCATCGCCCGTCCTATCTTGATGCGTCTACGGGAAGCCACCGGCGAGACCGCCAACCTCATAGTAATGCAGGAGGATACCGCCCTGTATGTCGACCAGGTCGAGAGTCGTCACGCGCTTCGCCATGCCGGGTGGGTGGGACGTCGTGTGCCCCTCGGGAACACGGCCGTCGGGGCCGCGCTTCAAGGAGCGACCGGGTCCCAGACCGCCTTCGACACGGTGGAACTGGGTGTGACCGCTGTCGCCTGTGCGATCCCGGGAGCCGACGACCCGCCGGCGGCGGTGGGCGTCACCGGACCGAACCTCCGCTTGGAGGGTCCGGACCTCGCCCGAGCCTCCGTGGCGGTGGAGACGGCCGCGCATAGCATCGGGCTCGCTTTGGCCCGCCCGCTGCCGAGCTGGGCGATGCGCAGCTAAGAACTCAGGCGTCGACCGAGAAGGCTTCCAGCCCCAGCCCGCGCACCGTGGATGCGGTGGGCACCCCCTGGGGCGACCAGCCCATGGCTTCGTAGAACTCGGCGATCATGACCTCGAGGTCGATGGTGCTCCCCGCGACCGCACCTTCCAGCAACGGTTCCTCCAGGAAGAAGGCCGGCAAGGTGTCGTCTCCGGACTCGGCGCCGAACCGCAGGTTACAAAGCCGCTCGATGTCGACGATACGCTCCCCGATGACGAAGAGCTCTTCGGGGGTGATCGGCATGCCTGCCACCGCACTCACCAGGTCGGCTTCGCTCACCAGGTCGAACTCGTTGACGAGCGTCAGGGCCGGGATTTTGCAGAGGCCGATGGAGTCGAGCACGGCACAGATGACCATGCCCCGTTTGACCATGGCTGCTTTCCCCACAGGAGAGGTCCGATCGGAGGCCCGCTCGTCTCCGTAGAGCACCTCCGCCTGCGCCGGGGTCAGGCTGAACTCGTGCCGGGCATAAACGCTGGTGAAATCACCCCCCCGGTTCGACACCGCGTACCCCAAGCCGGCGGCCGACGCTCCCCTCGGATCGAAGGCGGTGAGCTCCAAGCCCTTGACATGGTAGGCGTACCGTTCAGCGCCACGGCCGATGACCCGGGCCGCCTCGCGCACGCCCTGGCCGAGGAGCGCTCCAAAACCCTCGCCGGCGGCCATCTGGCGGACCAAAGTCTCCATCACGGCCACATCTCCCCAGACGAGCTCGAGTCCCCCGGTGTCGTCCGCCGTCAGGATGCCCTTCTCCCACAGGTCCATAGCGAAAGCCACCGCATTGCCCGCCGAGACCGAGTCGATGCCGAAGAGGTCACACAGGTGGTGCAGGAAGATCACCGCCTCCGGGTCGGAGACCCCGGCCTTGGAGCCCCACGAGGCGATAGGCTCAAAATCGGGACGCTCGCCCTCGGTGCCCGCGTATCGGCCCGAGTTCAGCCGCACCTCCGCCTTGCAATGCACGGGGCAGCGCCGGCACGAGCGTCGGCGTTCCACATACTGGTCCATGTTGGTGCCGTCGATGGCGGCCGCCCCCTCGAAGCAGGGATGCTCGTAGTTGTAGCTGCCAAGGATGCCCATGTCGTTGGCGAAATTGATAGCCGACGAGGTGCCGTGGGCGGCCTTGTCGGCGTAGTTGGGGGCGGCCTTGATCTTGGCCAGGTAGCGACCCACAGCCTCCCGCACGTCCTCGCTCGCTCGGCCGGCCTCCTTGGCCCCTTTCACTACGACCGCCTTCAGATTCTTCGAACCCATGACGGCGCCCATGCCCGTCCGGCCGGCGGCGTGGCCGCGCTGCGTCACGATGCAGGCCAGCGGGAGCAGGTTCTCACCGGCGGGGCCGATGAGGAACATGGCCAGCCCATCGTCCTCCAGATCGGCGGCGAGACGGCGCGCGGTCTCTTGAGAGTCGAGGCCCCAGAGGTGGGCGGCGTCGCGCAGCTCGGCCTGCCCGGCGGAGATGAACAGGTAGACCGGGCCGTCCGCCCGGCCGGTCACCTTGATCGACTGCACCCTGTTGGCCCGCAGAGCCGGGCCCACCGTCCCCCCCACGCTCGAGCTGCCTAGCAATCCGGTCAAGGGGGAGCGGGCGCTCACCTGCATGCGGGCGGCCGAGGGCGCCTGACTGCCGGTCAAAAGACCACACGTGAAGAGCAGGGGGTTCCGCGGAGCTAGAGGTTCGACCTCGGGGCCGACCTCCTGAAGGAAGGTCAAGGAGTTCAAACCGCGGCCGAGCAGCACCCGGCTCACCAGCCCATCGTCGACCGGACGACGGGTCGCGGCCGGCGCCGATAGATCGACCTCCAGGATGTCACCGATAGCCCGCACCGTGTCGCCGCTCAATCCCGTGCCGGTTTGCCCTCCGGCAGGGCTGCCGTGTTCATCTCGCCCGACCCGATGTGGAACGGCACGCTCAGCACGACGACCCAGGGCACGAGCAAGAGCGCGCCTTTGAGGCGGAATGCGTTCTGGTTGTGCAGGGCGGCTTCCCACCAATGTTCCACCACGAATTCGGGGATGATGACCGTCACCACGTGGTCGGGGCCCGGATGCAGCGAGCGGACGTACTCGACCGCGGGCCTCACCAATTCCCGGTACGGAGACTCGATCACCTTGAGAGCAACGTCGGCGCCCATGGTCGCCCACGAATCCTCCAGGCGATGCAGACGCTTGTCGTCGCCCTTGATCGTGACCGCGTGCACGTCGGTCGGGGCGAGAACACGGGCAAAGGAGAGAGAACGAGCGGTCAGCTCGTTCACCTGCGACACGAAGAGCACTACCGTCGTTCGTGGCTTGGACTGCGCCAAGGCCCCCAAGCGCGCGAGCTGGGAGTCGTCGGCAGGCTCGAGCATGCTGCCGACCTTGTCGTAGTGCCTACGAACGGAGGTGCAGAAGAGCACGATAAGTGGGATGGCGATCACGACGATCCACGCGCCGTGCGTGAACTTGAATACCACGAGGACCACCGCTACGATCGCGGTCATGGAAGCGCCCAGACCATTCATGAACGCCCGCCGGGTCCACCCCGGGTCTCTCAGTGTCCGCCAGTGCATCACCATCCCCGTCTGCGACAAGGTGAACCCCGTGAAGACCCCCACCGCATAGAGGGGAATCATGCTGTGGACGCTGGCCTTGAAGATGACAATGATCACGATCGCGGCGAGCGCCAGACCCACGATGCCGTTCGAAAACGCCAGCCGGTCGCCCCGGTTCATGAACTGCCGGGGCAGGTGGCCGTTCTCGGCCATGACCGCCGCAAGACGCGGCAGCCCGTTGAAGCTCGTGTTCGAAGCGAGCACCAAGATGCCCATGGTGGCGACCTGCAGGGCGTAGTAGAAGAACGTGCCGTTTCCGTAAACCACCCTGGCGATCTGGCTCATGATGGTGTCATCGAGCTTCGGAGTCACGTCGAGTATGTGAGCTAGACCGGTGATGCCGATGAACAGAAAGCCCAGGATCGTGGCCATGATCACGAGGCTGGTGGCCGCGTTCCTGCTCTCGGGCTTCTTGAATGCCGGTACGCCGTTCGAGATCGCTTCCGTGCCGGTCATGGCCGAGCAACCGCCCGCAAACGCCCGCAGAAAGAGGATCACCCCCATGGGCTTGAACACCTGCACCGTCTCGGGTGGAAGAGGCTGCAGATCACCGGTCGCCCAGCGTATGGCGCCCACCACGATCAGCCCACCGCAAAGAACTACGAACGCATAGGTCGGTATGGCAAAGATCGAACCCGATTCCCGCACGCCGCGGAGGTTGACCATGGCCACCAGGATCACCAAGACGATCGCAACCAGGATGCGCCACTCGAAGACCCCAGGAAACGCCGAAGTAATGGCCGCGACGCCCGAGGCCACACTCACCGCGACCGTCATCACATAGTCGACCAGCAATGAAGCCGCGGCGATCAAGCCGGGAAACGTGCCCAAGTTCTCGCCCGCCACCACATACGAGCCGCCGCCCGAGGGATACGCGTGCACGGTCTGGCGATAGGAGAGCACGACGATGGCCAGCAAGAACACGACGAGCGCCGCAACCCACAGCGAGTACGCCGTGGCCACAGTGCCCGCCAGTATGAGGACGATAAGGATCTCCTCCGTGGCGTATGCGGTAGAGGAGATGGCGTCGGATGAGAACACCGCGACGGCGACCCTCTTCGTGAGTCGCTCGTGTTGCTCCTCGTGGGTGGCCATCGGCCGGCCGATGATGGCCCGCTTCAGTGAGAACAACGTCGATGTCATATACGGGAGCCTCCGGACGGCCTGATTCGAACAAACCGCCATGATACTCCCCTGGGCACAAGGAGAGTCAAGGCCGCAACGCCCGCATTCGCGAGCGGGCCGACCGCTCTACTCGACCACCGCCAGCTTGTCCCCC
>CAZDGO010000012.1:0-18157 GCA_964504825.1 uncultured Gaiellales bacterium | reverse complement strand
GCGTTCGAACGCCAGGGCGGCCAGCGTCGCGAAGGCCTCGGGAACGCGCCGCTCGGCCGCCGACATGGGGGCGCCGACCTCGGGTACGCTGACGCCGAGCACGCCGATGATCTCCCGGGAGGTCCGGAGCGGCACGTACAGGAGGGTCGCACCGGGTAGCGTGTCGGTGCCTTTGCCGGCGACCTGCCCGTGATCGAACGCCCACATGGCGACGGCGAACTCATCCTCCTCAACGCTGTCGAAACCGGGCGGCGGCTTGAGCTCCCGTCCCTCCCTGAGCAAGACCACAGCTCGGCCACCCATCACCTGCTGGATGTGTGACTGTAGCACCTCGGTGATGGCTCCCGGCCCGGCCGCACCGGCGAGCTCCCGGCTCAATTCGTAGAGCTCGCTGGTTTGCAGCTCTCTCCGCCGCGCCGCTTGCGCCTGTTCACGAACCCGGGCCGCCAAGGAGCTTACCACCAGCCCGACGACGAACAGGCCGGCGAACGTCAGCAGATACTGCGTGTCGGATACCGCGAGGGTGAGGTGGGGCGGGACGAAGAAGAAGTCGAAGGCCAGTACGCTCAGGAATGCACTCAGGATCGCCGGACCCCGTCCCAGGTAGACGGCGGCGACGACGACCGCGGCCAGATAGGGCATTACGAGGTTGGTGGGCTCGATACGGTGGGCGAGAGGCCAGCCGATCAGCGTTGCGACCACTACCGGCGGGAGGCTGTACAGATACGCCTGCCAGGAACGCGCCGGCCTGGCGAGCTGGATCCTCGGGGCATCCGAAAGAGGGCCACTGCTGATGACGTAGACATCGATCGCGCCGCTCATCTTGATCACGCGGTCGACCACCGAGCCGCCGAGGAGCTCGCGCCAGCGGGGCCGGAGCGGCTTGCCCGCGATGATCTTGGTCGCGTTGTGCCGGCGGGCGTAGTCGACCAGGGTCTCGGCTATAGAAGAGCCGGGAAGTGTATGCACGTGGGCGCCCAGGCGTTCGGCGAGGGCGAGGTTGCCCATCGCTTGTTCCCGCAACTCCGGGTGGCCTGCGTCACGCGGTGTCTCGATGTACAGGGCCATCCAGTCGGCCTTCAGCTCGTCGGCCAGCCGCTTGGTGGTGCGCACAAGACGCTCGCTCAAGGGGCTTCCACTGACGGCCACCAAGAGCCTCTCGCCTGCCGGCCACGGCCCGGGTATCGACCGGGTGCGCATGTAGGCGAGCATGTCCGCATCCACCCGCTGGGCGACGCGCCTCATTGCGATCTCTCGCAATGCCGTCAGGTTGCCTGGGCGAAAGAAGCGCTCCACCGCCTGGGCCGCTTGATCGGGCACGTAGACCTTCCCTTCGGCGAGCCGTCGTCGAAGCTCGTCCGGGGGAAGGTCGACGAGCTCGACGTCCGTGCTTTCGTCGATCACGGAATCCGGTAGTGCCTCGCGAACGTGGACGCCGGTGATCTGCGCCACGACGTCGAGCAGGCTTTCCAGGTGCTGGATGTTGAAGGTGGTGTACACGTCGATGCCGGCGTCGAGTAGCTCGCGCACGTCTTGGAACCGCTTGGGATGCCGCGCGCCCGGCGCATTGGTGTGGGCCAGCTCGTCGACGAGGGCGAGCTGCGGTGCGCGCTCCAGCACGCTGTCGAGGTCGAGGTCGGTCAGCGTCGTGCCTCGGTATTCCACCGTCCGGCGGGGTAAGAGCTCTAGACCCTCCAGCAGCCGCTCGGTCTCGACCCGCCTGTGCGTCTCGACCAAAGCGACCACGACGTCGACGCCCGCAGCGAGACGTTCGTGGGCTGCTTCGAGCATCGCGTAGGTCTTCCCGACGCCGGCCGCATACCCGAGGAAGATCTTGAGGCGCCCGCGCTGCGCCTGGTCGTCTTCCGCCTGCACGACGTCGAGCAGCTCGTCGGGATCCGGGCGGTCGCGTTCCATCGGGCTACCGTCCTGCTCCGAGTGCGTCCAGTGCGAGGTTGAGCTCGAGGACGTTCGCGCGCGGTTCACCGAGGAAACCCAGCTGCCGTCCGGCTGTGTTGTCTAGCACTAGACGGTTCACCGCGCTCTCGTCTAAGCCGCGGGCCCGGGCTACGCGGGGCACCTGCCATTGCGCCGCGGCCGGGCTGATATGGGGGTCGAGACCGCTGGCCGACGAGGTGACGAGGTCGACAGGCAGGAGCGTGGTGTTCTGGGGGTCGGCGGCGCGCAGCTCCGATGTCCGGCGCGCCACTTGATCGAGAAGGTATGGGTTGAGCGGCCCGTAGTTGCTGCCTGTTCCCGCTGCGGCATTGTAGGGGAATGGTGCGGTAGCCGAGGGTCGGCTCCAGAAATATCCGGGATCGGTGAACGGCTGGCCGATGAGACTGGACCCAACCACCCGACCGCCCTGTTGCACGAGGCTCCCCTGGGCCTGGCGGGGAAAGACCACCTGGGCGACCCCCGTCACGGCCAGGGGGTAGACGACCCCCGTGATCAGCGAGAGCGCCACCAATGCGAGCGCCCCCGCCCGAACCATTCGGCCAATACCAAAGGGCGCGCCGGCCGCCGGCCGGGCTTCGTCCTCACGTCTAGCGGTGTCATGAGACGTCTCCATGCTGCTCACGTTAGGTGCAGGGCTACAAGGAGCAGGTCGATCGCCTTGATGCCGACGAAAGGCACCACAAGACCCCCCAGTCCGTAGATGAGCAGGTTGTCCCGCAGGAGCTTCGCCGCTCCTACCGCCCGGTAGGGTACGCCACGCAGGGCAAGGGGCACGAGAATAATGATGATGAGTGCGTTGAAGATTACCGCGGACAGGATGGCGCTCTCCGGCGTGGCCAACCGCATCACGTTCAAGGCGCCCAGGCTCGGGTACACGCCGAGGAACGCGGCGGGAATGATGGCGAAGTACTTCGAGACGTCGTTTGCGAGGCTGAACGTGGTCAGCGAGCCCCTCGTCATGAGCAGTTGTTTACCGATTTCCACGATCTCTATGAGCTTGGTGGGATTGGAGTCCAGGTCGATCATGTTGGCGGCCTCGCGAGCCGGTTGGGTGCCGGTGTTCATGGCCACGGCGACGTCCGCCTGTGCTAGAGCCGGCGCGTCGTTCGTGCCGTCCCCCGTCATGGCGACCATCCGGCCGCCTGCCTGCTGTTCACGGATGAGCCTGAGCTTGGCCTCCGGTGTGGCCTGAGCGAGGAAGTCGTCTACGCCGGCTTCCGCGGCGATGGCCGCCGCGGTCAGCGGGTTGTCACCGGTGATCATGATGGTCTTGATGCCCATTTTCCGCAGGTGCAGGAAACGTTCCTGCAGCCCTCCCTTGACGATATCTTTGAGGTAGACAACGCCGAGGGCCGTTCCGTCACGGGCCACGACCAGGGGGGTCCCTCCGGCTCGAGCGACGTCGTCTACGGTTCTCCTTAACTCGCTCGGCACGGCGCCACCCTTGCTGTCGATGAAGGCGAACATCGAATCCGGCGCTCCCTTGCGGACCTGCCGGCCGTCGACGTCCACGCCGCTCATACGGGTCTGTGCTGTGAAGGGCACGAAATGCACGGGTCCGTCCGCCGGCTCGTAGCTAGGCTCGTCGGTGCCGACCGATCGCCCCCGGAGTCCGAATTGGTTCTTCGCAAGTTCCACGATACTACGCCCTTCGGGGGTCGTGTCGGCCAGAGAGGCGAGTTGGGCCGCCGCGGCGAGCTCGACGGCCTGGACGCCGTCCACAGGGAGGAACTCCACCGCCTGGCGGTTCCCCAACGTGATGGTGCCGGTCTTGTCCAGCAACAGCACGTCCACGTCCCCCGCCGCCTCCACGGCTCTTCCCGACATGGCGATGACGTTCCGCTGGATGAGGCGTTCCATCCCGGCGATCCCGATAGCCGGCAGGAGGCCGCCGATGGTGGTCGGGATGAGGCAGACCAGCAAGGCGACGAGCACCGTGATGGAGACGGCGGTGCCGTGCCCGCTGACGAGGACGCCGTATATCGAGAAGGGCAGAAGGGTCGCCACGACTACGAGGAACACGATAGTGAAAGCGGCGAGCAGGATGGTGAGGGCAATCTCGTTCGGAGTCTTCTGGCGTTTGGCGCCTTCCACAAGACCGATCATCCGGTCGAGGAAGCCTTCGCCGGGGTCCGCCGTCACCCGCACCACGAACCAGTCGGATAGCACACGCGTGCCCCCGGTGACGGCGCTGCGGTCACCACCCGCCTCTCGGATGACCGGGGCACTCTCGCCTGTCACGGCGCTCTCGTCTACCAGTGCCACGCCGGCGATCACCTCCCCGTCGGCGGGGACGATGTCGCCCGCCTCGGCCAGATACGCGTCGCCCTTGCGCAGGTCGGTGCTGCCGATGATGTCGTAGTCGACGAGGTGCTTGCCCCACGCGGCGTCCGAGCGTCGGAGCTTCTTCGCGTTCGTCTGTTGGCGTGTCTTACGGAGCGCTTCGGCCCGTGCCTTGCCTCGCCCCTCCGCGAGAGCCTGGGAGAAGTTCGCGAAGAGCACGGTCAGCCAGAGCCACAAGGCCACAGCCCCGATGAACCGGGTCGGCGCCTCCCCCGAACCGGCCAGCGCCTGCACGAACAGGAAGGTGGTGATGACCGAACCTACCTCTACCACGAACATGACCGGGTTGCGCACCATGTTCCGGGGATCGAGATACAAGAACGAGTCGAGCGCCGCGCGTCGGTACATCGCGCCGCGCGGGACAGCGTCGCGTTTGCGACTGCGGTCGGTGTCAGGTGAGATTGGCATCTCTTTGGACCTCATCAGCGGACCAGAAGCTGCTCGACGATCGGCCCGAGCGCCAAGGCGGGAAGGAAGCTCAGCGCCCCCACGATGACGACAACGGCGACCAGCCAGGCGATGAACAGCGGGGTGTGGGTGGGCAAGGTTCCGGCGCTTGCCGGCGCGCTCTTCTTGGCCGCCAGAGACCCTGCGATGGCGAGCGTCGGGATGGCCAGCCAGTACCGGCCCACGAGCATCATGATCCCCAGCGCCGTGTTGTAGAACGCGTTGTTGGTGGCCAAGCCGGCGAAGGCGCTCCCGTTGTTGTTGGCTGCCGAGGAGAAGGCGTACAGGATCTCGCTGAAGCCGTGGGGACCGGGGTTCAGTACCGCGCTTCGTGCGCCGGGTAGCGAGACGGCGAGTGCCGTCCCGATAAGCACCAGTATCGGGGGGATGAGAATCACCAGTGAGGCCATCTTCATTTCGTAGCTCTCGACCTTCTTGCCGAGGTACTCCGGCGTTCGACCGACCATCAGGCCGGCGACGAAGACCGCCACGATGACGAACGCCAGCATTCCGTACAGGCCCGACCCCACTCCGCCGAACACCACCTCGCCCAGCTGCATGAGCCACATGGCGCCCATCCCTGCCAACGGCATGAAGGAGTCGTGCATGGAGTTGACCGAACCGTTGGAGGCCGCCGTGGTCGCCGTACCCCACAGGGCCGACGCGACCGCTCCGAAGCGCACCTCCTTGCCCTCCATGTTGCCACCGGACTGGGACGCCGTGGCGACCTGCGTCACCCCCAGCCGCGCGAGTCGGGGATTCCCGCTCTGCTCCGCCCAGACGTTGAGCGCGAGCACGGCGATAAAGAGGAAGGTCATGGCGGCGAGCAGCGCCCAGCCCTGACGCTGGTCCTTGACCATGCGCCCGAAGGTGTAGGTCAGCGCTGCCGGGATCAGGAGGATGGCCAGCACTTCCATGAAGTTGCTGAGTGGCGTGGGATTCTCGAATGGGTGGGCCGAGTTGACCCCGAAGAACCCCCCACCATTGGTTCCCAGCTGTTTGATGGCTATCTGCGAGGCGGCCGGTCCGACGGCGATCACCTGCTGTGCCACGAGCCGGCCCTGCGCGTCGTGCGTGCGTTGCACCAGAGCGGCTGTCTGGTGTTGGCTGAACGTCTGGACGACCCCTTGCGAGACCAGCAGCACCGCCAACACGAACGATAGAGGCAGGAGGATGTACAAGGTGCCGCGTACCAGGTCCACCCAGAAGTTGCCCAGGCTCTTCGTCGTGCGGCCCACAAGGCCCCGAGCGAGGGCCACGAGCACCGCCATGCCGCTCGCGGCCGAGACGAAGTTCTGCACAGTAAGCCCCAGCATCTGGACGAAGTAGCCGAGGGTGACCTCCCCGGCATAGCTCTGCCAGTTCGTGTTGGTCGCGAAGCTTGCGGCGGTATTGAAGGCGAGGTCGGGAGCGACCGCGCCTCGATTCTCGGGACCCAGCGGAAGAATGCCCTGCAGTCGTTGCAGGCCGAAGACGACCAAGAGTCCGAGAATGTTGAAGACGAGGAACGAGCGGGCGTACGTCTTCCAGTCCATCTCTTCGTCGGGGCCGGTGCCGAGCAGGCGGTAGAGGAAACGCTCGAACGGTCGGAGCGCGCGACCGGCCAATGTCGGCTCCCCCTGGTACACGCGGGCCATGAAGGCCCCGAGCGGCTTTACGATCAGGAGCAGGGCAAGCAGGTAGACGCCGAGCTGGAGGTAGTCGGACGCGGTCATCCGAACCACTCAGGCTTGAGCAGCGCCGCTACGAGGTAGACGAGCAGGGCTACTACGATGATGCCAGCCACGATGTGCACCGTGCAACCCCTAGCTGCGCAGTCGGTCGAGTACCACAACGAGTCCCCAGGTGGCCAGAAAGAAGCCGAGGCTCACAACCAGGAACACGATATCGCCCACAGGACTCCTTCCTGCCACGAGGTGTGCCGGCGGCGCTACTGCACTGCCTTGACGTAGTCCGCCCGTACGATGGTCATGGATCCTTGACTGCCGCTGCCATCGAGGGACACTGTTCCCGTGCACGTACCCCAGATATCCACCAACCTATGCGGCGGAACGTCTGCTTCCGTGAGCACCAGGATCTGCGCGGCGGCACTCCCGGTGTCCCCCGAAGCGACGGGAAGCGACACGGTGACCTGTTTGCCGGCGTCGGTTACGATCACGTCGCCCGTCTCGCCCCGCGTATGCACTAGCTGTCCGCGGTATCGCTCGGGGTGGGTCGCAAGGCTGGAGATGTCCGCAGACGACGTCTTGAGGGCGTACTCATGGAATGCCACACCTGCGGCCTGGTGCTGCAGGAGCGCGAAGGCGACGATCAGGAGCACGGCGATCAAGAGTGTGACCGCCTCGACGGGGCGCAACGCTCTCCATGGGTATGGCCTGTCGAAGCGCGCCATGATCCTGCCTACGCCTCGACCGGGCACCGAAGGGGCCGCTGCCTGTGATCTGTTCATCGTGTCGCCCTTCAATGTCGTCGAATCCGACCTTCCCGGCCGCCGAGCGTCGAGCCGGGGTAGCGTCGGAAATAGAACCGCCTAGTTGTGTTGTACCAGGCAAAGCGTAAGCGCGGGGCCAAAGAAGTGACCCGCGGCATAAAGGAGTCATAAAGAAGCGGGGTAAGCGCGCCCCGACGGGCCTACAAGCGGTTGATTCCCCGCACCGGAGGCGTACGATTCTGTTGATAACAGGCCTAATCCCTCTGGCGGTAGAGCCGGGGGGTGCGGGGGACCCGCCGGGTGTTCGGCACGGACCGGATGCCCCGGGGCGAATCCACGGGATGCTGGAGATCTAGTTCCCGCGGTAGGGCTTCTTCCGAGCCCGAGCCCGTCAGCTAACCCCGTCGGCACAGCGGAAGGACATGTAGATTTGACGTCTCTCGCCACATCCTTGAAGCGCGTGCTGATAGGCCGTCCCATCCGCACGGATGAGGAGCACGCGCATCGCCTCTCCAAGATGATCGCCCTTCCGGTCTTTTCCTCGGACGCCATCTCGTCGACGGCGTACGCCACTGAGGAGATCCTGATCGTCCTGGTCCTGGCCGGCTCGGTCGCCCTGCATTTCTCCCTGCCTATCGCTCTGGGAGTAGCAGCACTCTTGGCCATCGTCGCGCTCTCATATCAGCAGACCGTCCATGCCTATCCTAATGGCGGGGGCTCATACATCGTGGGCAAGGACAACCTCGGCACCGTCCCCGGGCTGGTTGCGGCATCATCTCTGCTCGTGGACTATGTGATGACGGTCGCGGTGAGCGTGGCCTCCGGCGTGGCGGCCATCACCTCGGCTTTCCCCACCCTCTACAACTGGCGCGTCACGATCGCCGTGGTGTTGGTCCTTTTCGTGGCCGTCGCCAACCTCCGCGGACTACGCGAGTCGGGCACCCTGTTTTCCGTCCCCACGTACTCGTTCATCCTGCTCTGCGGTGGCCTCATCGTCGTAGGCCTCATCCGCTGGGCCACGGGGACCCTGGAGGCGATCCCTCACGAGACCGCCGTGCCCGCAGTGAAAGGTCTCGGCCTATTTCTGATTCTGCGTGCCTTCTCCGCAGGCTGTTCGGCTATGACCGGTACAGAGGCCATCTCCAATGGCGTGCCCGCCTTCAAACCGCCCGAGAGCCGCAACGCTGGGATCACCCTCGGCATCATGGCCGGTATCCTGGGCACGTTCCTCATAGGGATCACGTGGCTGTCGCATATCCTCAACGTGTGGCCGGACGCTAAGGACACCGTCATGAGCCAGGTCGCCCGCTCGATCTACGGCAACGAAACCGTGCTGTACTTTGCGCTCCAGTTCGCCACCATGGCCATCCTTGTCATAGCCGCCAACACCAGTTTCGCCGACTTCCCCCGGTTGTCGTCTATCCTGGCGCGCGACGGCTTTATGCCCCGTCAGTTCCAGAACCGTGGCGACAAGCTGGTCTTCTCGAACGGCGTTATCGGCCTGGCCCTTGTCTCGGTCGTGTTGATCATCATCTTCCAGGCCAACGTGAACCGTATGATCCCGCTCTACGCCGTTGGCGTGTTCACCAGCTTCACGATCAGCCAGTCCGGCATGGTCGTACACTGGTTCCGCCTCAAGGCGTCGGCTTCGGGGTGGCAGTGGCGAGCGGTGATGAACGGACTGGGGGCCGGCGCAACTGCAGTGGTCTCCGTGGTGATCGTCGTCACCAAGTTCCCAGAGGGGGCTTGGATGGTGGTCATCACCATCCCCGCCCTTGTGGTCCTCTTCTGGGTCGTGCACCGTCACTATGCCCGCGTGGCCCGCTACCTCGAGCCGCAGACGTCGGCACAGCTGCAGCGCATCGGGGAGCTCATGGAGACCGAGCCGGCAACCACGGTGGTCTTGTTCGTCTCGCAGGTGAACCAGATCACCGCCCGCTCCCTCTACTTCGCCAGGGCTCTGTCGCCCCACCACGTCCACGCCGTGACGATCAAAGCCGACGACGCCCGCCTGGCCAAACTTGAGGAGCAGTGGGCCGAGATGGGGGTGGACGTACCTCTCGAGGTCATCGAGTCGCCGTACCGCGAGTTCGTGCGGCCCGCGGTGCAGCACGTGCGTTCCCTTGAGCCGGGACCGAATCACATGGTAATCGTGGTCATACCGGAGTTCGTCGTCGAGCATTGGTGGGAGGCGCTGCTGCACAACCAGAACGCGCTCCGCTTGAAAGGCGCCCTCTTCCTCGTGCCGTGGGTCGTGGTGGTCAGCATCCCGCTGCACATCAGCTCGGCCGACAGTCTCTTCGCATCTGATCCAAACGCGGGTGACAATCTCTGATCGCCCGCCGAACGGCGTGCCGGTTCGTCCAGGAGCGCTAGTCCTCGACCGGGATGGCGGATGATGCTTCAGGCATGAAGGGCGGCTGCCCTTCGACGTGCCCACCCTCGGGCGCCAGATAGGTGTTCATCAAGTCCACGCACATGTCGTAGGCCGCGTCGAGGTCGAAGCCCTTGGGGTCAAAGAACCATTGCAGCACCAGGCCCTCCATCATACCCAGGATCATCGATACGGTTCGAGGAGCGTCGACCTGGCGGAACTCACCCTTGGCAATGCCGTCCTCGACGATCCGTTCCATATACGTGCGGTAGGACGCATAGATCAGCTCGGTGTACTCGCGCACCTGGCGTTCACGGATGGCCTGAGCCATGTAGTCGATCACCACGGTGTAGTAGCGGCGGGCCCGCTTCTCGTTCCCGAAGAGGTTGTTGAAGATCATCGTCAGCTTCTCGGGGGCGGGAACGTCGGCCGTGCAGAACCCCTCGAAATCGACGGTGAGGCGGGCTGCGATCTGCTCCAGCACCGCCAGGAAGACATCCTCTTTCCGGGGGAAGTAGTACGAGATGAGGCCCTTGCTCACGCCTACCTGTTCGGCGATGTCGGCGAGAGTCACCTGGTTGTAGCCGGTATCCAGTATCAGTCGCAGTGCGGCGGTGACGATCTCACCCCGCCGTGCGTCTTCTTTGCTCCGTGGTCTCGCCATGCTGGTGCTCCCCGCCTACTCGGCGATCCGCCCGAACGCGTCTGGACGGCGCCCGTGGCTCTCGCCAGTCCTTGTTGGCCGGCCAGACAATGCAAGACTAGCACGAGGCGGAGTCATTCGCCTCTCTGGGTGTAGGCGAGTTCCGGCCGCTCCTCTGTCATGCTGGTGAGAATCTCGAGGCCCCGCGTGAGGTGTTCGCGCATGATCTCCTGACAGCGATCCGCGTTTCTCTCCTCCAGTGCCTCGACTATCGCGCGGTGCCAGCCGACGTACTCTTCCTTCACATTGGACAGTGAGTGCAGAAAGCGGATGTCTGTGGAGATCGCCCGCACCAGCGGCTTGAGCATCTCGGTGAGCAGCGGATTACCGGCCGCTTCCACCAGCGCCACGTGCAGATCGAGGTCCGACCTGCTGAGTGTGCGCGCATCGGCCGTGATGTCGATCGCGTCTGTCAACTCCCGAAGCTGAGTTATTCGGGCATCTGTCGCCCGCTCCACGGCCAGCGGCAGGGCGCCGACCTCTACCACCATGCGGGCTTCATACACGGTTCTGAGCTTCAGATGATTTGTCGCGAGCATGGTAGACACGGAGTCGTCGCTCAACGAGACCCGGTCGGTGACGTAGACGCCTCTCCCGTGCTTCACCGCAAGGAGCCCAGCCATTTCCAGGGTGCGGAGTGATTCACGCATCGACGAGAGAGAGACCTGAAAGTTCTGGGCCATGATCTGGATGGGCGGCAGCCGCTCTCCCGTCTTGTATTCGCCACGCGCGATCATGGCCCGTAGTTCATCGGCCACCTGGCGCGACAGGAGCATTCTTCTCACCATTCGGTCATCGTTCCTTGTGAATCGTAGATATCAGATGACATATCATCGGGCCTCTGCACGGGCGTGTCAAGGAGAAGCAGGCCCGCCATCGCCATCGATCCAGGACGCACAGGTTGACACGAGCGTCAGATGAGCTAATAATACTGTCATTGGATGACCGATGACTAGAGGACGATCAGCTGCTCCCTCCGTGACCTACGTGTTCTCTGTCTTCCGCTCATCCGACCATTCCGGCGCACGCCGGGAGTGAAACGAAGCCGCCGCTTGGGCGGCGGAAGGGGGTCAGGCAGTCTCATGGCAAGACGCACTATTCTAGTGGTCATCGTACTCGCGGTAGGAGTCATCGCCCTAGCATTGGCGGGATGTGGCTCCGACTCGACCACCACCACGGCGGCGGTCACGTCCGGCGAGCCCACGTCCGCACCGGACACGACCGCCGCGACGGGGGCGACCGGCGAACCGATACGCATCGGCGTCGTCACGTCTCTCACCGGGCCGCTGGCTGCCACCGGAACGCAGGTCGCCACCGGCGTCAAGTACGCGGCGCAGGAATGGAACGACAAGGGTGGCGTGAATGGCCGGCAGGTGGAAGTGATGGTCGAAGACGACCAGAGCACGCCCAACGGCTCCGTGAACGCTTTCAACGCGCTCTTGAGCAAAAACCCCAACTTTATCGTGGGCCCCACCTTCACCCCGCTCATCATGCCCCTGGCGCCCATCCTGGAAGAGCAGGCCAAGATCCCGTTCTTCACCTCAGCCACGGGTACGCCGATCACCAAGGCGGGCGGCGGCTGGTTCTTCCGGCTGCGCACCAACGACACGCAGACGGCCCTGTTGCTGATCCAGTACGGCATCGAGGAACTCAAGGCGCAAAAGCCGGCCATCATCTATCCGAACAATGACTACGGCAAGAGCGGCCTCACGGTCATGAGCGAGTACCTTGCTTCCAAGAACCTGAAGTTCGTCGCCCAAGAGACCTTCAACCAAGGTACCGACAAGGACGTGGGCGCCCAGCTGAACAACATCAAGAGCTCCGGCGCCGATCTGCTCATCGGGTGGACCGTCCCCGTCGACTCCGGCATGATCAGCGTCCAGTCCGCGCAGATCGGGATCGGCATGCCGATACTCGGCAGCCCGGGCTTCGGCACGCCTGAGTTCCTCAAGCTGGCCCAGGACTCTACCGCAGGGATCAAGGCCATCATCGACTCGACCGCCGGTCAGGACGACGCCACCAAGGACTGGACGGGCAAAGTGAAAGCCGCCTTCCCTGATAGCCCGGTCTCGTTCGTGGTGAGCGCCGCCTACGACGGCACCAGTATGGCCCTCGCCGAGATCGGCAAGGGAGCCGACACCGGAGATGCGCTGCGCGATGCGCTGGCCGTCATCAAAGACTACCAGGGGATCACGGGCGCCTACAGCTTCGACGCGGAACACAACGGGCTGCATCAGGGTGTCATCATCGAATGGAAGGGGCAGAAGTTCACCCCGATCAAGACCATCGTTCAGAACCCGTAGGCAGCCGAGCGCGGGGAAGCGGACCATGCGGTCCGCTTCCCCTTTTTACTAGGGAGTCCCCGTGGCGTACATCCTCCAACTGATCGTAACCAGCCTCGCCATCGGTTCGGTCTACGGGCTCGTGGCCCTGGGGTTCGTCCTCCTGGTCAACAGCACCAACATCCTCAACTTCGCCCAGGGTGAGTTCGCCATGGTGGGCGCGTTCGTCATGTACAGCCTGGCGGTGGGGTGGCACGTGCCCTATGCTCCGGCCTTCGTGCTCACTTTGCTGATCGCGGGGGTGGTGGGTGTAGTCTTCGAGCGCGTGGCGTATCGGCCGATGAAGCAGGCGGACATCGCCACCTATCTTGCGGCCACGATCGCCGCTTCAGTGCTGATCCGCAACGTGGGGCTGAAGATCTGGGGGCCCGTTCCCTATTCCTTCCAGCAGCCCTTCGGCATGAGGATGCTGGCCTTCCACGGAGTGCGCATCCGGCCGCAGGACCTGCTGATCGTGGCCTTTACGACCGTTTTGGTGCTGGCGCTCTATGTGGTTCTCTTCCGCACCCGCGTGGGCAAGAAGCTGCGCGCCATGTCGCAGGACCGTGCCACGGCGCAACTCTTGGGCATCAGGGTTCTGCGCATGGGCACCTTGACCTTCATTGCGGCCTCGATGATCGGCGCCGTGGCCGGCGTGCTGGTGGCACCTATTTACTTCGTCAATCTGGACATGGGTTTCACCATGGGCCTGAAGGCTTTCGTGGCTACTATAATAGGTGGTTGGGGGAGCGTGCCGGGAGCCATCGCGGGTGGCCTGGTGGTCGGCTTCGTTGAGACCTTCGCCACCGCCTACGTCTCGTCGGTCTACAAAGACGTGTTCGCGTTCCTCCTGCTCATCATCTTCTTGATCATCCTTCCGCGGGGCATTTTTGGCGAGAAGATCGCCGACAAGGCGTAGTGGCCCGCATGCGGCGGTGGTACATTCTTGCGGCCGCGGTGGGAGTTGTTCTGCTGCCTTTCGCTTCCGGCGATCGTTACTTTCTCACCCTGCTCAACCTGGTGCTGATAAACGCGGTGCTGGCACTGGGCTTTTACATCATCTTCGGGTTGACGGGGATCTTCTCGGTGGCGCAGGCCGCCTTCTGGGGGATCGGCGCCTACACGGCGGCCATCGTCACCGTGGACTACGGCCTGCCGGTGTGGGCCGCATTCCTGTTGGCCCCCACCGCGGCGGCAGCCTTTGGGGTGCTTCTGGGCGCCCCCACGCTACGCCTGAAGTCACACTATCTCACCATGGCGACGATCGGGTTCGCGGAAGTCGTGCGACAAATCCTCATCAACTGGGAGCGGGTGACCAAGGGCCCGACCGGGATATCCGGGATCCCTTCGCCTCATGTGGGATCCTTCGTCATCAACACCCCTTTCCGGTTCTATTACCTCGGGTTGATCATCACCGTGGTGGTGGTGGTGCTTATCGTCCGCCTGCGCAGCTCCCGGCTCGGTCGAGGGATGGAGTCAATCCGGGACGACGATCTGGCTGCCGAAGCGATGGGTGTGAATGTCACCGGACTCAAGATTCTTGCCTTCGTGCTCTCGGCGGCCTGCGCGGGTTTGGCGGGGGCCATGTACGCGCACTTCGTCCGATACATCAGCCCCGATGTGTTCCATCTGGAAGTCGCCGTGCAGGTGCTGGCCATGGTGCTCATAGGCGGCCGGATCTACGTGGTGGGGGCCGTGGTGGGAGCCATCGTCGTCACCCTGCTGCCCGAGGTACTGCGCAGCATCCAGGACTGGTGGGCCATCGTCTACGCCCTGGCCATCTTGGCCTTCCTGGCCTTCCTGCCCCAGGGTCTCGCGGGTTTTGCCTTGCAGATACGCGACCGGTGGGGGCCTCAGGGTCGGCCGCGGGAAGGGCCCGCGGAATGACCACGACGCTTCTCACACTGCGGGGCCTCACCAAGTCTTTCGGTGGACTGACGGCGGTAAGTGAACTCGACATCCAGGTCGCGCCGGGAGAGATCCACGGGCTGATCGGTCCGAATGGCTCGGGCAAGTCCACCACCCTTAATCTGATCAGCGGACTTTATCAGCCTACCCACGGCCAGGTGATCTTCGAAGGTCGAGACATCAGCCGAATGAAGCCGAATAGGCGCGCCACCCTGGGTTTAGCCCGGACGTTCCAGAACATCCGGCTCTTCAAGCGCATGTCGGTGCTCGACAACGTCATGGTGGCCCGATACTGCCGCACGAAGAGCGGGCTGGTTCGAGTGTGTCTACGCCTGCCCGGCGAGCGGGCTGAGGAGCGGCGAAGTCGGCAGGAAGCCTTGACTGCGCTTAAGGTCGTCGGGATCGCAGATCGTGCCCAGGACCGCCCCGGCGACCTTCCATACGGCGGGCAGCGGCTGGTGGAGATCGCCCGTGCGCTGGCGACTTCCCCGAAGATGCTGTTGCTCGATGAGCCCGCAGCGGGCATGAACGCCACCGAGAAATCAGATTTGTTGCGGCTGATCCGCCGCCTGAACGAGGAGCTCGGCTGTACGGTGCTTCTCGTGGAGCACGACATGAACGTCGTTATGGGGTGCTGTGGCAACATCACCGTACTCAACTTTGGTTCCCGCATCGCTCAGGGCACCGCCGCCGAGGTTCGCGGTGATGCCGCGGTCATCCAGGCTTACCTGGGCACAGGAGGTACGCAGCATGCTCGAGGTGCGTGATCTCGACGCCTTCTACGGTGCCGTGCAGGCTCTTCGGGCGGTCGATCTGAACGTCCGCAAAGGCGAGATCGTAACCCTGATAGGCGCCAACGGCGCCGGCAAGAGCACGTTGCTGCGGGCCGTCTCGGGCGTTATCTCGGCGCGGGGTACGCTGGTCTTCGAAGGACGTGACCTTATCGGTCTGTCCCCAGAGAAAATCGCCCGGCTCGGCATCGCTCACGTTCCGGAAGGGCGCCATGTCTTCCCTGGGTTGACGGTGGTGGAGAACCTGGAAGTGGCGGCCTACGCCCTGGGCATCCCCAACAAGCGGGTTCGGGCGGACGTCGAGCGCATGCTCGCCTTGTTCCCGGTACTGGCTGAGCGCCGTCGCAGCTACGGTTGGTCTCTTTCCGGAGGAGAGCAGCAGATGTTGGCCATCGGCCGGGGTTTGATGGCCCACCCACGGCTCCTCCTGCTCGATGAACCATCGTTGGGCCTCGCTCCGCTCCTTGTAGAGGATATGTTCAAGGTGATCGAGAGTATCCGCCAGGAAGGCCACACCATCCTACTGGTAGAGCAGAACGCGGCCATGGCGCTGTCGGTGGCCGATCGAGGCTATGTGCTCGAGACCGGAGCCGTGGTGCGGGAGGGGCCTGCGCGGGTGCTGCTGGAGGATGAGGCCGTCGTCGCCGCCTACTTAGGTGGCGGGCATGACGCGCCTGCGGTCTGCGGACCGGGAGTCTAGCGTCATCGCCGTAACTCGGAACATGGCTTCGCCGGCGCAGCGGGTGAGATCGGCCTTGGCAGATGTGCGTGGAGCCGCCGCGAGGGGCCGCGGTTTCGGCATCATCAGACCGCGCGCCAGACATCTCGTGCAGGAGTTTCCGGAGCTGGCGCCGGCGCTGCGTGCGCTCAAACTGGACGCCTTGGCCGCGAACCAGGAGCTGGTCGGCCTGGCCGTGGACCGCATGCGGTCCAACGGCATCCAGGTGTTCTTGGCGCGCACCAACCAGGAGGCGGTGGACTACATCTGCTCGGTGCTGCCGGCACCGGGTCTGATGGTGAAGTCCAAATCGAACATGGGCAAGGAGCTTCACCTCGATGAAGAGCTGAGGGCGCACGGCCTGGATGTGATCGAGACCGACCTGGGGGATCGCATCAACCAACTGGCGGGCACGCCCGGAGGGCACGTGCTGGCACCGGCGGCCTCCAAGGACCGCGAAGAGATCCGAGAACTGTTCTCCCGTGAACTGGGGCGCGACCTGCCCGCCGATCCCGAGGCGTTGGTAGGCGCCGCCCGGAAGAGCCTGCGCGGCTTCCTGGAGCGGGCCGACTACGGCGTGACCGGTATCAACGCGCTGGCCGCCGAGACCGGAACGGTCTGCCTCGTAGAGAATGAGGGCAACATCCGGGCGGTCACGTCGCTGCCTCGCGTGCACGTCGCGGTCGGTGGCATCAACAAGATCGTGCGGAGCCTGGAGGACGCACTGCTGGTCATCCGCGCGGCCTCGGTCTTCGGCGCCGCGCAGAACCTGGGCAACTATGTTACCTGCATCTCAGGACCGGGCGACGGTACATCCGGACCCGAGCAGATGCACGTGGTCTTGGTGGACGCAGGCCGCGGCGACGCCATGGCCGCGGGCTACGCCGAAGCGTTCGCGTGCATCAACTGCGGCAGCTGTCTCAGTTTTTGCCCGGTGTACGGGCAGGTGGGCGATGCCTTCGGCGTGAGGCGCGTGGGGGGTATCGGTTGCCTGCAGACCACGCTACTCGATAGCGCAGAAACCGGAGAAGCCGACGGCGCCTCGCTATGCATCAAGTGTGGCACCTGCCGCACCGTCTGCCCGGTGCAGCTCGATACGCCTGGACTCTTGATGCGGTTGCAGGAACAGCGCAACTCACCGAAGCGGGACTGGACAGCGCGGATCATGACCGCTCTCGTCGCCGACCGGCGGCTCCTAAGAGCGGCGGGCACACTCATACGCGCCTACCAGAAGACCGGCCTGCAGCGTGTTATCCGCGCCACCCACCTCCTCCGCCCGCTGGGGCTCGTGCCGGCGGAAGCACTGCTACCCGGCCGGTATACGCCGCCCTTCGTGCCTGCTCCCAGTCTGGCCGCACACGGCGACGAGCGCGCCCGGGTGGCTCTCTTCCGCGGTTGCTTGGCCGATGAGTTGTTGGCGGGCGTCAACAAGGACACCCTGGACGTTCTTGTGGCCAACGGCTGCAGGGTGCGGGTGCCTCGGGAGCAGGTGTGCTGCGGCGCCCTCCACGAGCACGCCGGCGACTCGGAGAAGACCAAGGAGTTGGCCCGCCGGAACATCGAGGCCTTTCGCGGCGCCGACCTCGTAGTGACCAATTCGGGGGGCTGCGGAGTCCTGCTCAAGCTCTACGGTGAGCTGTTGGCGGACGATCCGGAGTACGACCAGCGGGCGCACGATTTCGCCGGCCGGGTACGCGATATGAGCGAATTCCTGGCGGAACTGGGCCTACGCGACATGCCGGGCATCGATCCACCCGTCCGTGTAACCTATCAGGACTCCTGCCACCTGGCGATGGGGCAGGGAATCACGGAGCAGCCGCGCCGGATGCTGCGTTCCATCCCCGGCGTGGAGTTCGTGGAGATGGAGCCGCGCGAGAGCTGTTGCGGGAGCGGCGGTCTGTGGGGTCTCAGGAATCCCGAGCTCTCCCAGCGGTTGCGTCGCATCACGCTGGACGATGCAGGGAGGATCGGCGCCTCCGTCGTGGCTACCGGGAACCCTGGATGCTATCTGCATCTACAGGGGGGCGGATTGGAGGTCGCGCATATCGCCGAACTGCTGGCGGCAGCGTATCGCGGCGGGCGGTTCAGGGAAGGGCGAACGAAGTGACGCATCCTGTGCGCGACTGGTTGCGGCACCGCGGCGGTTGGTCACCCCCTAGTCG
>CAZDGO010000011.1:0-19332 GCA_964504825.1 uncultured Gaiellales bacterium | reverse complement strand
CGCTCGGCTCGACGAGGTGCTGGCGGCCGCCACCGACGCCGCCGCGCACAGGGCTTAGGGAGCCCGGCGTCATGCCGACGGCTGTGGTTCCGCCTCTTCATCTGCACTTCTCTCCGTGTCCCAACGACACGTTCGTCTTCCACGCATGGGCTCACGGTCTGGTGCCGGATGCGCCTGCGGTCGCGGTCGTACTGGCCGACATCGATCGGCTCAACGCGGCCGCACTGAGGGGCGAGCCCGATGTGGCCAAAGTGTCCTTTTCCGCCTTCACGCGCCTTCGCGAGCGATATGCGCTGCTGCACGCGGGTGGTGCGCTCGGGCGCGGGTGTGGCCCTCTGCTGGTGGCGCGCGAGGGGTCACGGGTGCTCGGGCAGGGCGACCGTGTAGACCCGGCGGAGCTCGCCTCCGTGCGCATCGCTATCCCGGGCCGGTCGACCACCGCGGCGTTGCTGCTACGCCTGTTCGCGCCTGCCGCCACGGACCTCGTCGTCATGCCCTTCGACCGCATCATGCCGGCGGTGGCGTCGGGAGAGGTGCAGGCGGGCGTGATCATCCATGAGAGCAGGTTCACCTATCCGCAGTACGGGCTACGCCAGGTCGTCGACCTGGGGGAGTGGTGGGAATCGACCACCGGCATGCCCACCCCATTGGGGGGGATCGTGGTGAGGCGGGACAAAGGCCGCGAGGTAGCGGCAGCCGTCGACCGGGCGATCCGACTGAGCCTGGAGGCGGCGTTGCGGGATCCGGCGGCCTCGGCGGGCTACGTGCGTGCGCACGCTCAGGAGATGGACGCGGCCGTCTGCCGCCGGCACATCGATCTATATGTCAACGAGTTCTCGTTGGACTACGGAGCCGAGGGGGAGCACGCCATCCGGATGCTGCTGGAGGCAGCCCAGCGAGACGGCCTCGCGACTGACTCAGAGGGGCTCGGCGTCTTCTGGGACGATGAGGACCCGCGGGGCTCCGCGTAGTCCGACCCTGCACGCGGACGCCGGCGGGGCTACGCGTAGCCCGAGCCTGCGCCAGATAAGCCGGCGAGTCCCGTCTCGCGTTATCGTCCCAGCCAGGCCTTTCCAAAGGTGGCAGCCAGGTCTTCCTCCAGTCGCGCCTGGAAGGCCGGGTCGGCGATGGCCAGCAGGGCTTCCGCCCGCTCCCGCAGGCGCCTGCCCTTGAGGTGCGCCACTCCGTGCTCGGTGACCACGTAGTCCACCTCTGCCCGGCTGGTCGTGATGGCCGCGCCGGGCGTGGGCGTCGCGACTATTCTGGATATCGTCCCGCCCTTGGCCGTGGAAGGCAGGGCGATGACGGACTTTCCTCCCGCGCTGAACGAGGCCCCGCGGAAGAAATCCACCTGGCCGCCGACCCCGGTGTATTGGAAGGGGCCGATCGTATCGGCCACTACCTGGCCCAAGAGGTCCACCTGCAACGCCGAGTTGATGGCGACCACGCGGTCGTTCTGCCCGATGATGGATGGGTTGTTCACGTGGTCCACCGGAAACATCCGCACCATGGTGTTGTCGTCGACGAAGTCGTAGAGTCGGCGTGTTCCCATAAGTAGGGTGGCTACCAGTTTGTCGGTATACAGCTTCTTGCGGCGGTTGGTGATGACTCCCGCCTCCACCAGTTCCACCACGCCATCGGAGAACATCTCACTGTGGATGCCCAGATCCGTTCTGTCGTGCAGGAACGTGAGCACCGCGTCGGGGATGGCGCCGATGCCCAGCTGTAAGGTGGCCCCATCGTCGACCAACTCCGCGACCCTGCGTCCGATAGCCTCTTCCACCGGCCCGATGGGGGGCGGGGCTTTTTCTATCAGGTCATCGTCGCACTCCACGATATAGTCCAACTGCGTCACGTGGATGAAGGCGTCGCCGTGGGTGCGCGGCATCTTGGGGTTGATCTGGGCGACCACGGTCGTGGCGGCCTTGGCGGAGGGCTTGGTGTAGTCGACCGAGATCCCGAACGAACAGTTTCCGAACTTGTCGGGCGGCGACAGCTGGATGAAGGCGACATCGACGGGTAGCCGGCCTTCGGAGAAGAGCCGGGGCACCTCGAAGAAGAACACAGGCGTGTAGTCGGCCCGTCCGTCGACCACGGCCTGTCGGCTGCCTCCGCCGACGAACAGCGAATTGTGGAAGAACGAGTCGCGGAAGGCGGGTTTGCAGTACTCGGTGCGGCCCACGGCGATCATGTGCACGATCTCCACTCCACGGAGCTCGGCCGCGCGTTCCACGAGGGCGGCAACGAGTTTCTGAGGCTCTCCGCAGCCGTTTCCGAAGACCACGCGATGTCCCGATGCCACGCATCGTACGGCTTCCTCGGCGGAGACGAGCTTGGCTGCGTAGTCCGTCCTCCACTTCAACATCTTTGCCCTCCGGGGTGCTCGTGCGGTACGCGATGATGGTTCCACGCCGCACTCTATCTCATGCGATAGGAGGAATGGCACCCGCGAGGGGTCCGGTGCTCATGCCCGGACTACTGCTATCCTTCGTTGGTTATGTTGCACATCACCGAAATATCCAAGTCGTACGGCACGCAGGTCATCCTGGACGGGGCGAGCCTGCATGTGAAGCCGGGCATGCGTCTCGGTTTCGTGGGGCCGAACGGCGCCGGCAAGACCACCTTGTTCCGCATCATCGCCGGGGAGGAGTCCCTCGACGGCGGTGAGATCAACTCCCGCAAGGACCTGCGCATAGGCTTCTTGCCGCAGGAGATCGAGGAGATCGCCGACCACGTGGTCATCGAAGAGGTGTTGGCGTCGTTCGCCGGCGTGCTCGACATGGAGCACCGGCTCAAGGACCTTGGCGAACGCATCGCCGCCGCATACTCCGGTGGGGCCGACGCCGCCGATCACGACTCCGAGCGGCTGCTCGACGAGATGGGCGTACTGCAGACCGCCTTTGAAGCCGCCAACGGCTATGCCCTAGAGGCCCGCGCTCAGGCGATCTTGCGGGGTATGGCCTTCCGGGACGAAGACTTCGAGAGGCCGATCCGGGAGCTCTCCGGGGGATGGCGCATGCGGGTAGCTCTGGCTCGTCTGCTCATGGAGCGGCCGGACCTGCTGCTCCTGGACGAGCCGACCAACCACTTGGACCTCGAGAGCCTCCTCTGGCTCGAAGAGTTCCTGCTCGAATGGACCGGCAGTCTCGTGCTCATCAGCCACGATCGTTACTTTTTGAACCGGATGGCCACCCATATCGTGGAACTCGATCGGGGTCTCCTCGACCTGTATACAGGTGACTACGATCATTTCGAGGTCGAGAAGCAACTTCGCCAGGAAGCGCTCGTGAATGCGGCTAAGAATCAACAGCGCGAGATCGATTCGGCCGAGAGCTTCATCCGCCGGTTCCGCGCGAAGAACACCAAGGCCAAGCAGGTGCAGCAGAAGGTGCGTCAACTGGACAAGATGGATCGCATCGACGCACCGACCGTGCGGAGAAAACGCATCACGTTCCGTTTCCCCCAGCCCGGACGTACGGGCCGGGTGGTGGCTGAGCTGAAGCGCGTTCGCAAGGCATACGGCGATACGGTGGTCTATCGGGACCTCGGTCTGGTGATGGAGAGGGGCGAGAAGATCGCACTGGTGGGCCCGAATGGAGCAGGCAAGTCCACGCTGCTCAAACTACTCGCGGGAGTCGTCGAACCCGACGGCGGGTCGGTGGCATTAGGTCACAACGTTCGCCGCGAGTATTTCGCCCAGCACCAGCTCGAAGTCTTCGATCCCGACAAGACGGTGTTGAAGACGATGGAAGAGGCAGCCGCTCCCGTGGACAAGCTGCTCCTGGTGCGCGGCTATCTGGGCACGTTCCTCTTCACCGGCGACGAGGTCGATAAACCGGTCGGAGTGCTCTCCGGGGGCGAGAAAGCGCGACTGGCACTGGCACACATGTTGCTCGATCCGGCCGGGCTTCTGCTGCTGGATGAGCCGACGAACCACCTCGACATGGCTTCGCGTGAAGTGCTGATCGAGGCCTTGCGGCAATTCGAGGGCGCCGTGGTCTTCATAAGCCACGATCGACATCTCATCAACGCCATCGCCACCAAAGTGATCGAGGTGCAGGACGGGAGCTTGACGCACTACCTCGGTGACTGGGAGTACTTCATCTGGAAATCGGGACGGGATCGCAACGCGAGGGCCGAGGCGGAAACGTCACCCGCCCGAGCTGAGAAGACGAGGGTGGGGGAGACCGCGGCAGCTTCGACCCAGGTCGAGGCCGGCTCTTCGGGTGACGACTCCGCCGTCACGTTATCGTACCGAGAACGCAAAGAAGTGCAGCGTCGGCATCGACAGGTCGAAAAACAGATCCTCGCCATTGAGCAGCGGCAGACGGAACTCGGGAGGCTGCTGGCCGACCCAGCCCATGTCTCAGACTACGAGCTACTCTTCGCCGCCAGCCAGGAGGCCACTCAGGTCAAGGATGAACTCGCCGGGCTCTACCCGGAGTGGGAGGCTCTCGCGGAGACGGTGGCGTCATTGGACGGGGAAAAGTAGGAGATCTGCCTCTGGACGCCGTGTCCGCCGAGTGTTGAAACTGTCCCGCTCGCCACCCAATGAGGGCCGTTCAACGGGGTTTCATTCTCTACCGCGGCGAAGCTTGCTACATTGTGACTCGCGACGCGGGCCGGGCCGAGTATAAGGTCACTCTCACCACATCGTGGTTTGCCGGCGTCGAGCAGAGTGCACCGCCTGGGGGGGCGTAAAGCGCTCAGGTGCGGAGAGTAGCGGGAGCGTTCCGTCTGCGCCGCGCCGATTGTAGTAGGGTCTCTCTCTTGGGGAGATAGCGACCCTTCGGATGTTGTGTAGAGGCCCCTCAACCCATATGGGTTGAGGGGCCTCTATGCTTTCTTCTCTGCTATTCTCCCCACATGGAACCCCTTCTCGAACGCGTCGCTGTGCTTGGCGACGCCGAGCCCGTCATCGCCCTGGACGGCGTCGACGTGGTCCGAGACGGCACGGCGCTTGTCCAGGATGTGACGTGGCACGTCCTCCCTGGGGAGCATTGGGCACTTCTCGGCCCCAATGGCGCCGGCAAGACCACACTTCTACAGGTCATCGCCGGGTATCTCTATCCCACCCGAGGGGCTGTTCGCGTGCTGGGCAACGAGTTCGGGCGGGTAGATCTGCGGGCCCTCCGCCGGTCGATCGGCTGGGTGAGCCCGAGCCTTGCGCGGCGACTCCACATGAGCGAAAGCGCGCTCGATGTCACGGTCAGCGGCCGGTTCGCCAGCATCGGCCTGTTCTTCGAGCGTCCCGGCCCGGCGGACCTCACCCGTGCCGAGGGATTGCTCGACGCTCTCGGGTGCTCTCATCTTGTCGGTCGTCCCTTCGGTGTTCTCTCCCAGGGCGAGCAGCAGCGCGTGCTGATCGCCCGCGCGCTCATGGCCGACCTCCGCATCCTGATCCTCGACGAGCCCACCGCCGGTCTTGACCTGGCGGCTCGTGAGGATCTGCTCGAATCGCTCGCGGTCCTGGCGGGAACGCCCGAGGGGCCCACGGTGTTCTTGGTGACGCACCGCCCGGAAGAGATCGTGCCGGCCATCAGTCACACGCTCCTTCTCAGCGGAGGGCGGGTTGTGGCCGCGGGCCCGACCGCGGAGGTGGTCGTCGACGGTCCCCTATCGCTCGCGATGGGGGTGCCCATAGAGATCACGCGGGTCGACGGTCGGTTCTGGGCGCTCGTGCGGGGGGCCGACCGCGATTGAGGGAGGCTGGGCCTGCTATCATTCCGGGGAGTGATCGCTGATCGCCGGTACTCCGCACCGCCAGCGTCACACGAGGAGTGTGGTCACCTATGCCGTCGTTCGATGTGGTGAGCCGCGTCGACATGCAGGAGATGGATAACACCGTCAACCTGGTGAAGAAAGAAGTGTCCGCTCGGTTCGACTTTCGGGGCTCGAAGACCAGTGTCGAGCTCGACCGGAAGGAGGGCACGGTGACCCTCCAGACTGAAGACGACATGCGCCTGCGCGCCCTCGTCGAGATGCTTATCACGAAGGCAGTGAAGCGGGGCCTCGACACCCAGGCCTTCACGTTCGGCACTCCCCAACGCGCCGCGGGCGATATGGTGCGGCAGGAGGTGACCGTCACCACCGGCGTCGATACCGACACCGCCCGGAAAGTCGTCAAAGTGATCAAGGACAGGAAGCTGAAGGTGCAGGCGGCGATTCAGGGCGACGAGGTTCGGATAACCGGCAAGAAACGGGACGATCTGCAAGAGGTCATCACCCTTCTCAAAGCCGAGGACTTCGGCATGCCACTGCAGTACGTCAACATGCGGGACTAGTGCCGACCGACGTATCCTTCACAGGTGAGGCAGGGCGGCTCGAGGGTCTTCTTGAGTACCCCGAGGATCAGCCGGTGGTCGGGGGCGTGGTTGTGGCCCACCCCCATCCGCTCTACGGCGGAAGCATGGTACAGCCCGTCGTGCACCACGTGGCCCGGGCCTGCCGTCGCCGCGGGCTGGTCACGTTGCGTTTCAACTTGCGTGGCGTGGGCGGCAGTGACGGCAGCTACAGCGGCTTCGACGAATACCGAGACGTCCAAGCGGCTTTCGCCTACCTCGAGAGCCGGCTCGGGGGCTTAGCGATCTCCCTCGCCGGGTACAGCTTCGGGGCGGCCGTGTCGGCACTGGCCGTTGTCGAGGGCACGCCGGCCACGGGCCTTGCTCTGGTGGCGTTCCCGGTGAACTGGGACGAGATGATGCCGTCGTTGTTCGCTCTTCTGGGAACCCGCGGCGCGCCGATCCTGGCCGTGTGTGGCGAACTCGACGATATTGCTCCTCCGGCGGAAGTGGAAGCGTTGCTGCGTGGCGCGGGCGCTCACCCTCGCATGATCACCGTGAGCGGAGCGGACCATTTCTTCATCGGTATCGCCGATCGAGTGGGCGATTTGGTGGCCGCGTTCCTAGTGGAGGGCGCCCGTGCCGTTTGACGACAGACTGGGTCTGTATTACACCGATCAGGGCGAAGGCCCTCCGGTGGTGCTGGTGCACGGTTTTGGGCTGACTCATGAGGTGTGGGCGGAGCAACTGCCCCTGGCCGAAGAGTTTCGCCTGATCGCCTACGACACCCGCGGATGCGGTGACTCTATCGCTCCGGCCGCGGGCTACAGCTCGTCGGACTTCGGCGATGAGCTTGCTGGGCTTCTGGATCGCCTCTCTGTGACGCGGGCGCACCTGGTGGGCCACTCCCGCGGGGGCGGCGTCATCATGGACATGGCCTTGCGCAGGCCGGACCGGGTGGCGTCCTTAGTCTTCGTGTCCAGCGGTCTGGGCGGCTTCCCCTATTCGGAGGCCTTTCTCGACCCGATGAAGCTGTGCCGAAGGCTGGCTCGTGAGCAAGGGGTGACCGCGGCCGTCGATGCGTGGTTGGCGTCGGCCGCCTCCGACTGGACGGTGCGGCACCATCCCGAGGCGTTCGCCCGCGTGGAGGCGATGACGCGGCGCTATTCGGGGGCTGATTGGCTGGACGAGGCCGCCTATCCCCCGTCCGAGATTTCGGATATAGAGCGGCTGGCCGAAGTGCGGGCGCCCACGTTCGTGCTTTCGGGGCAGGAGGATCTCCACGACTTCGTGGAGATCGCCAACATGCTGACATGGTGGATCCCGGGAGCACGTCAGAAGTCGCTGTTGGGTGTTGGACACTTCCCTATGCTTGAAAACCCGTACGAGACCAACCTCTACTTGCGGGCTTTTCTGCGCAAGGTGGTGGGAGAGAAGGTGACGTGAACGATTTCGAGGAATTCGGCTTGAGCGCGCCCGTGCTCGAGTCCATACACAAGATGGGTTTCGTCGAGGCGAGCCCCATTCAGAAGAAGGCCATCCCCCTGATCCTGGACGGCCGCGATCTCCTTGGTCAAGCGCAGACGGGCACGGGGAAGACCGCCGCGTTCGGGATCCCCATGGCCGAACGGTTGGCGGCCGATGCTCCGCAGGTGGGCGCCCTGGTGCTCTGTCCCACCCGGGAGCTTGCGGTTCAGGTGGCCGAGGAGCTGCACGAGCTGTGCCTGTTCTCCGGCCAGAAGGTGTTGCCGATATACGGCGGGCAGCGCATCGACCGACAGATCACCGCGCTCAAGAAGGGCGTTCAAGTGGTGGTGGGGACCCCAGGCCGGATCTTGGATCATCTTGGTCGACGGACCCTGGATCTCTCCGGGGTGCAGCTGCTGGTTCTGGACGAGGCCGACATGATGCTCGACATGGGCTTCCTGCCCGATATTCGTCGGATCCTTCGGCAATGCCCCACCGACAGACAGACGATGCTGTTCTCGGCCACCATCCCCGACGATATCCGTCGCATCTCCCAGGAGTACATGCGGGATCCCGAGTCGATCTCCGTCGTGCCTGAGACGCTCACGCTGGAGGACACCGAACAGATCTTCTACGAAGTGCCCGAAGAGGAAAAGATCGACGCACTCATGCGCCTGCTGGACTACGAAGGCGAGAAAGACTCGGTCATCATCTTCTGTCGCACCCGGCGGAACGTCGACAAACTCACGCGCAAGTTGAAATCCCGCGGCTACGATGTCGAAGGGTTGCACGGTGACCTCACGCAGCAGCAGCGCGACCAGATCATGCAGGGTTTCCGGGAACAGAAGTTCGCCTATCTCGTGGCGACCGACGTCGCCTCTCGCGGCCTAGATATCAGCCACGTGACCAGGGTCATCAACTTCCACATCCCCCAGGATCCGGAGGCCTACGTGCACCGGATCGGACGGACCGGCCGCATGGGCCGTTCGGGCGTGGCCATCACCTTCGTGACGCCGGCCGAATACTGGGATCTACTCCGCATCCAGGAGTTCTCGATGGCTCAGATCGAACAGGGTGAGCTTCCCTCCAGCGGCGAGGTCGAGGAACGCCGTAGGGCCGCGGCAGGAGATCTCACCGCCCGACGTAAGGTCCGAGAGGCCGACCGGGCGCCGGGCCGTGTCCAGCGTGCCGTCGAGGAGGAGGCCATCATCGAGCTGACGCCTGCGGGGCGCGAAGCGATGGCCGGCGCATCGACCGTGAGAGACGAGGCTCTGGGCACTCCCCTCGGGTCGCCTGCGGAGAGCGACGAGCAGACGCTGCAGGAGCCACCCCGCCGTAGGCGCCGCGGAGGTTCGGGCGCCGCGAAGGAACCCGCCGAGAGCCCTGAGGAGCCGTTCTTCACCCTACCTGAGACCGGTGAGGATTCCACGGAAGCGGAGCGCCGGCAACGTCGCTACGCGATGCGCGATGCCCGCAAACGGATCGAGTGGACGGCGGCCGACGAGGCCGTGAGGGAATCCGCGCGCATCGAAGACGAGGCCCACGTGGAATTGGCCTACGGTGAAGCCTATGACGAGGAGACGGCTGTCGCCGACCACGTCGGTGGCGAAGAGACGACAGCGGCTGAGCGCGAGGCCCGTGCAGCAGTGGAAGCCGCGAGGCGCGCCGAGGTCGCCGAGCGGATGCGAGAGGCCGAGGCGGCCGTTGCCGCCGACACGCCCACGCCTCCCGAGGTGCGGATGGCCACCGACGAGCCGTTGATCGAACCGCAAGAAGAGGTGCGCATCCGGCGGGCACTCCGGCTCCGGGACCAGGTGCACGTGCTGATCGAAAAGCTCGATCTGACGGATCTCGGCGACATGACGGCGATCGTGGCCCGCCTCGAGATGGACCACGATCTGCGCACGATCACGGCCGCGCTCATCAAGGAGCTGGCCGTGCGTCAAGGGGACCTGGCTGAAGAGGCACCTCGGGAGCAGATGACCAGGCTCTTCCTCTCTATCGGCCGCCGCGCGCGGGTCGATCGGCACGATCTCGAGAGGCTGGTGCGCGATACGGCCGGCATCGAGGAGGAAGACATCGGGCGCATCGATCTCTTGCACAACTTTGCGTTTATTGAGGTGCGGAAGGGCGTCGCTGAGATGGTCGTGGAGAAGATGCACGAGAGCATGTTCCGCGGCAAGGAGATCTCGGTCGAGCCGGCTCGGTCCGGTGGGCGCGGCCAGACCGCGGATGCCTGACAACCACGAGAGGGAGTAGAGAATGGAGTTCAAGGGATCTCAGACTGAGCAGAACCTGGCGAAAGCCTTCGCGGGTGAGTCACAGGCGCGCAATCGTTATACCTACTACTCATCCATCGCGCGCAAAGAAGGATACGTTCAGATCAGCAATCTCTTCCAGGAGACGGCCGAGAACGAGCGCGAGCATGCCAAGGTGTTCTTCAAGCTCCTGCAGGGCGGCACTGTAGAGATAACCGCTACGTATCCGGCGGGCCCAGCGGGCACCACGGCTGATAACTTGCTCGCTGCCGCCGAGGGGGAGCTCCAGGAGTGGGACGTCCTCTACCCGGGTTTCGCGGGCGCGGCTGAGGAGGAAGGCTTCAAACAGGTCGCGGTGGCGTTCCGGCAGATCTCCAAGGTGGAGTCGTATCACGAGCGCCGGTACCGGAAGTTACTTGCCAACGTAGAGGCCGGCGAGGTCTTCAAGAAGCCGGCGACCACCTTCTGGAAGTGCAACAACTGCGGGAATGTGCACGAAGGAGCCGAAGCGCCGAAGACGTGCCCGGCGTGCTCGCACCCTCAGGAGCACTACGAGCTCTGGGTGGAGGCCTACTAGACCCGCGGGCTTGCCGCCTGGGCCCTCCAGGGTATGAGCGGGCGCTCGCTAGGCGCGACAGATTGATTGAAGAAGCGGCCCCGCCCCGGCGGGGCCGCTTCTTTTCTCGGGGCGGAGCGAGACCGAGGCGCCAATATGCGACGAAAGTCCGATGCCTTCCAGGCCGGCGAACGCGTAGCCTCTGGGCATGGCTGGTCTGCCCCTACGTCGTCTTCTTCCCTACGCGGCCGCGGGCCTATTGGTGCTCTCGGTGGGTGGGTGGACGTTGCACGCCTCCAGCGGCGCATCGGCAGGGGACGGTGAGTCCGCCTTTATCGTCGGCTCGGTTACCACCCTCTCGGCCGCGGGTGGCTCGGAGAGTGGCGCCATGACGACCACCACGACGCGGTCCACCGTGTTCGTGCAGGTGGCGGGTGCCGTTTCCCGCCCGGGGGTCTATGAGGTCGACGCTGGGTCGCGCGTGTTCGAGCTGCTTCTTGAAGCCGGAGGGGTGAGCGCCGAGGGAGACGAGCAGGCGCTACCATTGGCCGCCACGGTTGCCGACGGCATGCGGGTCTTCGTGCCCCGAAAGACTCAGGGCACTGTCGCCGGCGGCGACGCCGGGGGAGACACCACGTCCAGCGACGGCATCATCGTCACGTCGCCCGTGCCGGGCGCCTCCTCGTCTCCCGTGTCGTTGAGTACGGCTACCGCGGCGCAACTCGACGAACTCCCGGGCATCGGGCCGGTGACGGCCGCGCGCATCGTCGCCTTTCGGGAGTCCAACGGTCCGTTCACGACCGTCGAGGAACTCGACGATGTGCCGGGCATCGGGCCGGCTACCGTCGAACGACTCCGCGACCTTGTCCAACCCTAGGCGGGGTGGTGCTCCGCGAAGGCCCGACGCTAGTCCTTGGGGAGTCGGATCCAGTATGCGGGCGTCCGGGGCGGATGGGTGGCTGGTCCGTCGCGGTGGGGTAGCACGCCTTGGGGCGTTCGCCGCCGTGCTGGGGTTGTGCGGGGCGGCTCTTCTCGAACCTCCGCCGCCGCCGGCCCTCGCAGCGGTGGCCTTAGCAGGCTGTGTGCTGACGGTCGTACAGCTACTGCGACCTGCTTCCTTCGCTGTCCCGGTCCTCGTGCTGGCACTCGCCTTGTTCTCCGGGCTCGGCTGGGGCGCGGTCCGCGTGGCTGCGCTCACCCATGGTGTGCTTGCGGCACGCCTGGGCGAGCGGGTGGAGTTGGAGGTGGAGGTAGACGGTCCCGCGCGCGTTGCCGGGCAGGTCGCCAGGATGCCGGTGCGTGTACTCCGTGAGCGATCACCTGGCGCTCGGAGCGAAGGTGGTGCAGAGCGCCTGCAGGTCGTGGTCACGATGCGAAAGCAGCGCGCTGGGGCGGCGGCTACGCAGACTCTGCCGGCGTTCGCGGAAGAAGGCCGTCTCCTACGGGTGGTGGGCCGACTGACGCCTCCCGAGGGTCCGGGGCCTTCGGGGTTCGATGAGAAAACCTACCTCCGCCGGCACGGCATCAACTGCACGCTCGAGGCTTCATCGGCAGACATACAGGTGACGGGGGACCGCGGAGGTGTCAGCGGCGCGCTCGACTCGGTAAGGCGGCGCGCGCTCGTCGATCTCGGCCGCGGGGAACGACCGCTCTACTCCGCGTTGCTTCGCGGCGTGGTGCTGGGCGAGACCCGGGATATCCCGCAGGACGTGCTTGTCGCGTTCCGCCGTAGCGGCACCGCACACATCCTCTCCGTCAGCGGGCTGCACGTGGCCGGCTTGGCCGCATTGATCCTTGGGCTCTGCGCCGCCCTGCGCCTGCCTCGCATTGTCTCCCTGCCGCTGGGCTTCACTGCCGTCCTACTCTTTGCGGGCATCGCGGTTGGGGGCGCCCCTGTAGTGCGCGCCACAGTGATGCTGTTCCTCGTCATGCTTGCGCAGGCAAGCGGCCGGCGTCGCGACCCTCTGCACGTGTTGGCTCTGGCGGCCGCCGTTGTGCTCGCCCCGAACCCCCTGGTCGTTTTCTCGGCAGGCTTCCAACTCTCGTTCGCTGCAGTGGCGGGCATCGTGTTGTTGGCGCAGAGGATCCAGCGTAGTCTGGAGCGCGCTCTGCCCGGCCCGTTGGCGTCGGGGATGGCTGTGTCGTTGGCGGCGTCCATCGCCACCGCTCCGGTCTCATTGCTGGTGTTCGGACAGGCCTCGGTGATGGGCGTGGTGGCGAATCTCTTCGTTGTTCCTGTGATCACTCCGGTCACCGGGCTAGGTTTCGCCAGCATCCTGGCGGGGTGGGTGTCGCCGGGGTTGAGTGCTGTCCTGGACGGCGTGGCGGCGGTTCCGTTGGCGTGGGCGGTAAGCATGGCCGGGCTCTTCTCTAGGGGCCCGGTGCTCTCTCAGGAGCACGTCGGTGTGGCTGCCGCCGTGGCGGCCGGGCTCGTGGGGTCGCATTTCGGCGGTAAGGCTGCTGCTAGGCGACCACCGAGCGATCTGGCTCGGCGGGTCGTGCGGCGGACTGGTCCCGCGCTGCTGGTGTTGGGGGCGCTCGCTGGGGCTCTTGTGTATGGCGCAGGCGCGTTCGCTGAGCGTGCCATCGCCGACGCTATGGCCGCGCGGCGGTGGCCGGCGGGGGTCGAGGTGCGAATGCTCGACGTCGGCCAAGGCAGCGCCGCGCTCGTGAGGACTCCCGGTGGTCACGCGGCCCTCATCGACGCGGGCCCGGAGGACGCGGGCGTCCCCGAGCAGCTCAGAGGTCTCGGCGTGCGGAGTCTCGATCTTGTACTGATCTCGCACCCGCACGCCGATCATTTCGGGGGGCTGGTAGGCCTGGCCGGCTCCATGCCCGTGGGCATGCTGGTTGATGCCGTGGTGGACGGTGGCGCCGCGGGGGGCGCCAGAGCACCGCCTTCCGAAGCTGCGGAGTACTTCCGCATGCGGAGCCTTCTGGTGGCCGGCGGCGCGACGTACCAGCGGGCGGAGTCAGGGCAGGCTCTGCGCGTCGGCCCGGTCGATGTGCAGCTGTTTCCGCCCTCTCATCCCCTGGACCCGGCAACGGGAGACTGGGAAGGCGACCGGATCAACGCGGCGTCCATCGCCGTGGTAGTGAGGTGGGACGACCTTGCTATACTCGATCCCGGAGACGCGGAGGCTGCCGAGCTTGCGCACCGTCGTCTGCCACCAGTGGACGTGCTATTCGTGCCTCATCATGGCAGCCGTGACGGCGTGACGTCCAGGCTACTCGCGGCGGTCAGCCCGGCTCTCGCGTCCATCTCGGTAGGAGCAGAGAATACGTTCGGCCATCCGGCCGCGGAGACCCTTCAGGCGTTGGAACAGGCGGGGGTGCCGATGGTGAGGACGGATCGCTCCGGATGGATCTCCTTCACGGGGTCCGGTGGGGAACTTGCCGTGCGCGTGGCCCACAGCGCAGTCTCGGGGGGAGAGAGTCTTCAGTGAACCGGACGACCGACAGCCAACGGAGCACATTGAAGCCCGCGTATCTCATCCTCGGTGACGACCGGCCGAAAGTCGAGTTGGCCCTCCACCGATTGCGCGAGCGCATAGTAGAAGAGTCCGGCACAGAGCTCAACGTCGACGAGTTCGTGGCCGGCCAACACAGCGCCTCCGAGGTCGTGTCCGCCGCCAACACCCTTGCTTTCCTCGGGGGGATGCGCCTGGTCCTGGTCCACGGCGTCGACGCATGGCGAAAAGCCGACAAGGATATCTTGGTTGCATACCTGCGTTCGCCGGCTCCCGATGCCTGCTTGGCGCTCGTCGCGGAGAAGTTGCCGCCTACCGATCCGTTGCGGAAGGGCGTGTTGGGGGTTGGGGATGTGCTCGAGTACGACGCGCCCAAGTCGGCCCAGTTGCCCGATTGGGTGGTGAAGCAGGCGAGACTGAGGGGAGTATCGCTGGCGCTACCTGAGGCCCGAGTGCTGCTGCAGCGCTCGGGTGAGAACCAGCACCTGCTACTGCGCGAGATCGAGAAGCTCGGTGCGTACTGCGGCGAGAGTCAAGTCAGCGCCGACGACATCAACGTGCTGGCCACACGGACGCTGGAGGCATCCATCTTCGATCTCGTGGATGCGGTGGTCGGCGGCCGGCCCGCGGCGGCCTTCTCGGCAGTCGAGGAGCTGTATGCCGCAGGGGAGAAGCCGACCAATCTCTTCTACCGCATCCTGCGTCACTACCAGCATCTCGACAGGGCGGTGGCCATGCGAGAAGCCGGCTGGGCCGCGCCGCGCATCCAGGGTGAGATCAAGATGAAGCCCTTTGCCGCCCGCAAACTGATGCAGCAGGCGCAGTCCTACGACGCCGAGGCTATGCGTCGTGCGCTGGGCCATCTTGCGAGCGCCGACGCGCACCTCAAGGGTATGGGAACGCTGCCGCCCGAGCTGGAGTTCGAGTTGATGCTGGGGCGGCTGCTCTCGAAGCGCTGACGCGCCCTGGCGGGCGCACCCTCGGCGGCGGACTAAACCGCGCCGCCGCTATCGGGCTATCAGACGGAGAGGGTGTTCATCAAACGCGAGACCGCGGATTTCTTGTGGGCCGCGTTGTTCTTGTGGATGGCGTTGTGAGCGGCAGCCTTGTCGATGGTCGCCGTCAGAGACGTCGCCACCTGCTTGGCGGCATCCGTATCACCGGACGCGACAGAGGCTTTTAGGCGGCGGAGCTGAGTCTTGATCGACGATTTATAGCGGAGGTTCTCAAGACGTTGCCGCGCGGCTGTGCGCACACGCTTGCGCTGTTGCGGAGAGTTGGCCATGTATCACCTCCCTCTGTCGTCGTCCTTCCCTTAAGAGCCGCAGCAGTATAGCATCGCCGCCATTCGTGAGCAACGAATCTACACGCCGTCTCTCCACCTTTGCTGCATTCCTCATGGCGGCGACTGCCGCCTCCCGCGTCCTCGGTCTCGTGCGGGAGCAGGTCATGTTGGCCGTCTTGGGGCTCAATGCCGGCATGGGGGCTTTCACGGTGGCGTTCAAGGTGCCCAGCCTGGTGCGGACCCTGCTGGCCGATACCGCTTTGAGTGCGGCGTTCATACCCGTCTTCTCGGAACTCTTGGAAAAGGGCCGCCGCGCGGAAGCGTGGATGGTCGCGCGCACCATCCTGCTTCTGGCGACGCTCATCTTGGGGAGCATCAGCCTCCTGGGGATGGCGTTTGCGCCGCAGGTCATCAGCCTGGTGGCGCCGGGCTTCAAGGACCCGGCCACGATCGCCCTGGCCGTGGACCTCACCCGCATCATGTTCCTCAGCGTCGTCGTGTTGGGCGTGGCCGGAGTCTTCATGGGCATCCTGAACACCCTCGACCACTTCACGCTGCCCGCTTTGGCTCCCATCGTGTGGAACGTGGTCATCATCGGCGCGCTTACCCTCTATTGGCTGCGGAAGGGAGCGCCGGGCGGCATCGGGGAGGATCAGGTCGACTCCTGGGTGGCGGTCGTCCGTGCCGCCGCCGTCGACTACCGAGGTTTCTACGCGTTAGCCTGGGGCGTCATGCTCGGCACCGTGGTGGAGTTGGTCATCCAGGTGCCTGCCGTGTGGCGGCGGATGGAAGGCCCCGCCTTGTCGGTAGCGCTGGGCCATCCGGCGGTGCGTCAAATAGGGCGACTTCTGTTTCCCGTCGTACTGAGCCTGGGGGTCGTGAACTTCAACGCTTTTATCGACACGGTAGTCGCAAGCTATATCAGCGACACTGCGCCGGCGGTGATCGACAAGGCGTTCCGGCTGTTTCAACTTCCGCAGGGCATGTTCGCCGTTGCGATCGGCACCGTGCTCTTCCCTGCGCTCTCAAGGCTGGGGGCCACCGGCAGAGTGGCGGAGTTTCGTTCCACCCTGTCCGCGGGGACGCGCCAGATCTTCTTTGTGACCCTGCCTTTCACGGCCTTCTTCCTGGTGCTCGGGGTGCCCACAGTCCGTCTCGTGTTCCAGCACGGGAACGTGACCTCCGCCGACACGCGGGCGATGGCCTGGGCCTTGGCCGGTTTCAGCGTAGGTATGGCTTTTGTCAGCGCCAACACGCTGCTGAACCGGGCGTTCTACAGCATCCAGAAACCGTGGCTTCCCCTGACGGTCGGTGCGGCCAATCTGACCTTGAACCTGGCCCTGGATCTGCTTCTATACCGCCGATTAGGCGTGGGGGGGATCACCCTGGCGACGTCGGTCGTGTCCATGTTCAATTTCCTGTGCCTCTCGTTCCTGCTGCGTCGGCAGATCGAAGGAATCGACGGCGGGCGGGTGGCGGCTTCCGTGCTCCGCTCCATGTTGGCGTTGGTGTTCTTGGCTGCGGCGGCCTATGCGGCCTGGTGGCTCCTGGACAGCCGGCTCGGGCGGTCGGTCCCGGCGCAACTCGTGTCCGTCGGCGCCGGGTACACGGCTGGTGTTGCGGGGTACGCGCTGGGGGCGCGACTGCTTGGAATGAGCGAGTTGCAGGAAGTGATCGACGCCGTGCGTCGCCGCCGCCGGACTCCTCGCTCGGTAGTCGATGCCTCCGGGGACGACTCAGGCTAAGAGCACGCATGCGGCCATAGGGCGCTGCGGTACAATACGTGACCCATGTCCGCGTTCGCCAACATCCGCAACTTCTCCATCATCGCCCACATCGACCACGGCAAGTCGACGTTGGCCGACCGCATCCTGCAGATAACCCACACCGTGGCCGACCGGGAGATGCGCGAGCAGGTGCTCGACCGCATGGACATCGAACGGGAGCGGGGCATCACCATCAAGGCCCAGGCCGTGCGCGTGTATTACAAGGCCCGGGATGGGGGTGACTATCAGTTCAACCTCATCGACACTCCCGGTCATGTGGATTTTTCCTACGAGGTGTCGCGCAGTCTTGCCGCGTGCGAGGGGGCGCTCCTGGTGGTCGACGCCAGCCAGGGCATCGAGGCCCAGACGCTGGCCAATACCTACCTGGCCCTGGAGAACGACTTAGAGATCATCCCCATTCTAAACAAGATCGATCTTCCCGGAGCGGAGCCCGAACGCCGGGCCGAGGAGATCATGCACCTGATCGGCTGCACGCCCGACGAGATCCTGCACATCTCGGCCAAGACAGGCCAGGGAGTGGAGGACGTGCTGGAAGCGATCGTCCGGCGCATCCCACCTCCCACCGGCGAGCCCGATGGCCCCGCGCGGGCGCTGATCTTCGACTCCATCTACGACCAGTACCGGGGTGTGGTGGCGTTCGTCCGGGTGGTCGATGGCACCTTCCGCAAGGGCGACCAGCTGCGCACCTATGCCATTCCGCGTAGGAGCGATGTGGAAGAGGTGGGCATCTTCAGCCCCGATATGCTGAAGACCGATGTGCTGCACGCCGGCGAGGTGGGCTACATCATCACCGGCATCAAAGAGGTCGCCGAGCTGCGGGTCGGAGACACCATGACCCAAGCCGCCCGTCCGGCCGCTGAGCCGCTCCCCGGTTACCAGGAAGCCGTGCCGATGGTCTTTTGCGGCCTGTTTCCCATCGACGGTGACGACTACCCGAATCTCAAAGACGCCCTGGAGAAACTCTCTCTCAACGACGCGTCCCTTCACTGGGAACCCGAGACCTCCAAGGCCCTGGGCTTCGGCTTCCGCTGCGGCTTCCTGGGCCTGCTGCATATGGAGATCGTTCGGGAGCGCCTCGAGCGGGAGTTCGGTCTCGAGCTGATCGCCACCACGCCGAACGTCCGTTACGAGGTGGAGCTGGCCGGCGGGGAGGTGCGATCCATCAGCAATCCGGTGGATTTCCCCGATCCGGCGGGGATCATCGAGGTGCGTGAGCCCTACATCTCCGCGAGCATCCTGGTGCCGAACGAGTACGTGGGAAGCGTCATGGAATTGTGCCAGGAGAGGCGGGGGACGTTCCGCGACATGGAATATCTGTCCGCCGAGAGAGTGCGCTTGGCCTACGACCTGCCCTTGGCCGAGATCGTGCTTGATTTCTTCGATCTTTTGAAGACGCGCACGAAAGGCTACGCCAGCCTGGACTACGAGATGAAGGACTTCGAGCCGGGCGAGCTGGTGCGCCTCGACGTGCTGATCGCGGGCGATGTGGTCGATGCGCTCAGTCTCATCGTGCACAAAGACAAGGCATATGCGGTAGGCCGCACGTTGGTCGAGCGCCTGCGCCGCCAGATCCCCCGCCAGATGTTCGAAGTGCCGATCCAGGCGGCGGTCGGCGCCAGGATCATAGCCCGGGAGTCCGTGCGGGCTATGCGCAAAGATGTGATCGCCAAATGCTACGGCGGAGATATCAGCCGCAAGCGCAAGCTCCTCGAGAAGCAGAAGGCCGGGAAGAAGCGCATGAAGATGGTGGGGACCGTGGAGATACCGCAGGAGGCCTTTCTCGCCGTGCTCGACCTCGACGACAAGCAGCGCGACAAGTGATCGTTCAGTACGAGTGAGCGTTCAGTACTTCATTAGCGGGGGCGTCTTGCTCGTCTTGGGGGTGCTGCAGATGTGGGTTCGTCGTCAGGGGTGGGCGGGAGAGCAGGCGCGCGGTCGACGTTCCGCCATCCTCGGGCCGGTGGCGGTCGTGGTGGGGCTGGTGCTGGTGGCTGCCGGCTTCCTCGGAAACTAGAGCTCGTTTCGGAATGACGCTTCGCCGCCAGGGCGGACGACGCATCGCGCCGCGCAGTGCGTCCTGGCGGCCAAGGCTTCGTTGTGAAACGAGCTCCCTGGCGGGGAGCGTCGTGCCCGCGCACCCAGGGGAGCGCGGCCCGACGGCCCGGCATCTGTACGGGCACATCCCGTTCTGCCGCTCGCGGTGTGCGTATTGCGACTTTGCCTCGGAG
>CAZDGO010000010.1:0-19902 GCA_964504825.1 uncultured Gaiellales bacterium | reverse complement strand
GTCACCGCGGCCATGGGCATCCTCGCGGCGAAGAACTGGTCCGCCACGGGTGAGTTCGCTCCGGTGGAGACGCTGGGAGTGGAGGCGCAGCAGCGGCATAACGTGGGCCGCAACCCCTGCGCCGAGTGCCCTGTCGGCTGCAGCCAGCTCAAGCTTGCCCGCTCCGGGCCATACGCCGGCCTCATGGCTGAGGGTCCCGAGTTCGAGTCCTTCTATTCCTTGGGCACCGCGACAGGCGTGGGAAGCATGGATGCGGTCATTGCCGCCGACCGTCTGTGCGACGAACTGGGCCTCGACACGATGTCGGCGGGTGTGGCTATCGGTTTCGCCATGGAACTCGCCGAGAAGGGATTGTTGACGGAGGCGCAGACCGGGGGCAAGCCACTTGCGTTCGGCGATGACGCGGCCATGATGGAGCTGCTGCACCAGATGGCGCACCGGCAGGGTCTCGGCGACCTGCTCGCCGACGGCGTGAAGGCGGCGGCGGAAAAGATAGGCGGCGCCGCGGCCGACTACGCGATGCACGTGAAGGGTCTGGAGCTCCCCGCCTATGACGTACGCGGGGCCAAGGCTCACGGGCTCAACTACGCCACCTCGTACACCGGCGCGGACCACAACCGGGGCTACGCCTTCCAGGAGATCTTCGGCATCCCGGTGCCCCGCGAATACGACCGCCTCTCCTACGAGGGCAAGGGTGAGCTCTGCAAGTGGAACCAGGATGTCCGCACGGCCACGTGCGACTGTCCGACCATGTGCGCGTTCCTGCTCGATACGGCCATGCCGGCCACGGCGGCCGAGAACACCGCGTCCCTCATGGAGGCGGTCACCGGCCTGGTCTACTCGGCTCAGGAGGTCGTGGACGTCGGCGAGCGGGTGGTCAACCTGGCGAAAGCGTTCAACGTGCGTGAAGGTTTCACCCGGGCCGACGACACTCTGCCCAAGCGTCTGATGGAGGAGCCACTCACAGCCGGCGCCTCGAAAGGCGAGCTCATCGCCAGAGCCGACCTCGACCTGATGCTGAACGAGTACTATACTGCCCGGGGCTGGGACGTCACGACCGGCGTGCCCACCCGGGGGAAGTTGGAGGCGCTACGCCTCGGGTACGTCGCGGACGACCTGCGGGTATCGTAAGCCGCTTGGTTTGAGACCTGGCCATAGCCGGCCATCCGGTAAGGCAACTGTGCAAAGGGGGAGCATCGCGTGAAGATCAGAGCAGCGGTCCTGCGGGAGTACGGCGAAGGCTACAGCATCGAGGAGCTGGAACTCGAACCGCCGCACGCCAACGAAGTCCTTGTCAAGTATGCGTACACCGGCTACTGCCACAGTGACCTGAGCGTGGCCATGGGCCGCATCCAGATCGCCAAGCCGTTGGTGGCCGGGCATGAGTGCGCGGGCGTGGTTGAAGCGGTGGGTGAAGGTGTGACGCGGGTCAAGGTGGGCGACCACGTGGCCAGCACCTGGATGATCCCCTGCGGAGACTGCCCGGAATGTCGCAGCGGCCTGGGGAACGTGTGCACGGGAAACTTCCCGCACTTCCTCGCGGGCACCATGCTCGACGGCACGACCCGGATGAAAGACGCGAAGGGCAACCCGGTTCTGCACGGAAACTTCGTGTCGGGCTTCTCCGATTACACTGTGGTTCCTGAGACCGGTGTAGTCCCCATCCGCAAAGACATGCCTTTGGATTGGGCGGCCCTCATGAGCTGCTGCATCCCCACCGGGTGGGGATCGGTGACCAAGCTGGCGAAGGTCCAGCCAGGCGATAAGGTGGCCATCTGGGGCATGGGCGGCGTGGGCATCAACCTCCTTCGGGCCGCCAAGATGCGTCAGGCGAACCCGCTTATCGCTGTGGACCTCGAAGAGGACCGCCGGGAGATAGCCATGGAGATGGGCGCCACCCACTTCATCTGCAGCTCCAAGGATGATCCGATTCCTATCATCCAGGGCCTCACGGGCGGCGGGGTGGATATCGCCTTCGAAGCCATCGGCGATCCCGGCGCCATCGTGCAGGCGTGGTGGTCGCTGGCCATGGCCGGCCGCCTCATGGTGATAGGGGTCATGGCGCAGGACAAGGTAGCCGAGATGCCCCTGACCTTCATGCCCTTGCAGCAGAAGTCGATCATCGGCGGTCTTTACGGTTCCATATCTACGCACGACGACATTCCCAAGCTGTGTGATCTCGCCATGACCGGCGATATGAAGTTGGACAAGCTGGTAGCGGGCAAGTTCAAGCTGGAGGATATCAACGACATCGCTGAGAAGATGGAGAAGCGGCAGCTCACCGGGCGCTGGGTCTGCGAGTGGGACTGAGCGCGAGCATGGAGGTCTTTCGAGTGGATAGTAGTGTGAACCGCGGCCCGCTGCCCGCAGGGGTCGATGGAAACAGCAGTCTTGAACCCGAGATCATCGAGGAGATCGAGGTCGAGGACTTGGCCGTCGACGGCATCTGTGGGGTGTACTAGACCCGCTGGGTCTGCGGGTGGGACTGAGCCGGCGGCACGGCTCCCGGCGCCGGCGGCTGAGGCCCTATGAAGGACTATGTGGCGCCGCCATGGGTGCGTGTGAGGCGAGAGGAGTTCGGCCTGCTCTTCTACGACACGCGCGACACCAAGCTCACCTTCGTCAGGTCAGGTTCCAGCCTGGCCGCTCCCTCCTTCACCGGGCGGGAGCGGAGGCTTGAGGTGGGGCACATGGACGAACGGCGGGAGCGGGCCGTGGGTCGTTTGCTCGAGAAGCTCGAAGCAAAGGGATTGGTAGTCGCAATTGAGCCTGAGTAGCGGGCGCCTGAAGGCGCCGGTCAATGTCACCTGGGAGATCACCGAGGAGTGCAACCTCCAGTGCCGCCACTGTCTGTCGGCCGATCTGCGCGCGCGCGGGTCCGGCGAACTCGACTACGGGCAGTGCCTCGCGGTCATCGACGAGCTGGCGGCGATGGAGGTCTTCCAGATCAACTTCGGGGGCGGCGAGCCGTTCCTACGGCATGACTTCTTGCACATCCTCCGCTATGCGCAGGGGAAAGGCATCACCACCTGTGTGAGCACCAATGGGACGCTCCTGACCGACGCGCTGGTCGAGGAGCTACTGGCTATGGAGGGGCTCTACCTGCAGGTGAGCCTCGACGGTGTCTACCCCGAGACCAACGACGCCATCCGGGGTTCGGGCACGTTCGCCCGCATCGTCGCGGGCATCGAGAAACTGAGCGACCACCGTTTCCCCGACTTCAGTCTCAACATGGTGGTGACCCGCGTCAATTTCGACGAGATCGCCGCCTTCCGCGAACTCGCCCTGCGGTACGGGGCGAAGACCAGGCTGTCGCGGTTCCGGCCGTCGGGGGGTGGATGCGGCATGTGGGAGGACTACCGGCTGACGAAGGCCCAACTCACCCGGCTGTCGCAGTTCTTGGGCGACCACACCGAGATCCTGACCGGGGATTCCTTTTTCGCCCTGGCCCCCGAGAGCCGGCGGGCGCTTGGCCTGCGGATGTGCGGGGCGGCCAAGATGACCATGGCTATCGCGCCTGACGGCAGCGTCTACCCCTGCGCCTTTCTCTGCGACCCCGCGTTCTTGGCCGGTGACGCCACGCGGGAGTCGATCGCCTCGATCTTTTGTGACTCTCCGGTGTTCGAGCGGCTACGGGAACTCGAGGTGGAATCCTGCCGCACGTGTGACCGCTTCTCGGTGTGTCACGGCGGCTGTCCGGCAGTGGCCTACTTCTTGACCGATTCGCTGGGGCTACCCGACCCGGAGTGTTTGCGGGCGGCCGCCACGCTGGAGGAGGTGCGCTAGCCCATGCAGTTCCCCCTTCTCTTCTCCCCTTTGCGCCTGGGGCAGGTGACGGTGCCCAATCGCATCTCTTTCTCGGCCCACCTCACGAACCTGGCCGAAGATTCGCTGCCCACGGATCGCTTGATGCACTACCTGGCCGCCCGGGCCCGCGGTGGTGCGGGCCTCATCATCACCGAAGAGCAGTCGGTGCACCCCACCGACCGTGCGTACGAGCACCTGATCGAGGCCTTCCGGCCGGAAGTGATCCCCGGCTATAAGAAGATCACCCGGGCCATCCATCAGTACGACACGCGCATCTTCGCCCAGCTCAACCACAATGGGCAGCAGTGCAGCGGCAGCTTGTCGCGTCTCCCGGTGTGGGCTCCCTCGGCGGTGCCCGACGTGCTCTATCGCGAAGTGCCGAAGGCCATGGAGATCGAGGATATCCAGGAAGTGATCGCCTACTTCCGCCGCTCGGCGATCCACGTCCGCGAGGGTGGGTTCGACGGGGTGGAGTTGCAGTTCGGTCACAGCTCCCTGGCCCGGCAGTTCATGTCGCCTCTCACCAACTACCGCTCGGACGAATACGGGGGAGACGCCGAGAAGCGACTGCGCTTCCCACTGGAGCTGGTCGCTGCCGTGCGCGACGCGGTCGGCGCCGACTTCACTCTGGGCGTCAGGCTCTGCGCCGACGAGCTGATCCCCGGGGGGCTCACCCTCGCCGACGCCCAGGTCATCGCCTCTCGTCTCGAAGCCACGGGTCAGCTGGACTTCTTCAACCTCACGCTCTCCACCTTCTACAACCTCCATCTGGTCGGTGGCACTATGCACCTGCCTCTGGGCTATGCCGTGCCCCTGGCGGCCGGCATCAAGGAAGCGGTGTCCCTGCCGGTCTTCGCCACCGGCCGCATCAACGACCCGGCGCTGGCCGAGCGGGTGCTGGCCGACGGGCAGGCCGACATGATCGGTGTGGTGCGCGGACAGATCGCCGACCCCGACTTTGCGCTCAAGGCTCGGGAGGGACGGGTGGACGAGATCCGGTTCTGTATCGCGTGCAATCAGAACTGCTACGGGCGGGTGGGTCTGAACAAGTCTATCGGTTGCGTGCAGAACCCGGCGGTGGGGTGTGAGGCGGCCGAAGGCGAGCATCATCTCCGGCCCGCCTTGCGCCCGAAACGAGTGATGGTGGTGGGTGGCGGGCCGGCGGGCATGTGGGTGGCCAAGATCGCCAAGCTACGGGGCCACGACGTCACCCTCTACGAGCGGGGCGAAGAGCTCGGCGGCCAGGTGCTCCTCGCCATGCGGGGTTCCGGGCGCGACGAGTTCGGCGTGATAGTGCGTAACGAGCGCAGTCAGCTGGAGCACCTGGGCGTGCCGGTGAGGCTGGGTGTCGACGTGACGCCCGACATGGTGCGAGACCAACACCCCGACGCCGTCATCGTGGCGACGGGCTCCCGGCCCAAGAGCAGCCCGGTCCCCGGGGCTGACGGCCCGGACGTGTTCAACATCTGGCAGGTGCTGAGGGGAGAGGCCGACCTCGGCGAGCGGGTGCTCCTCATTGACTACGACGGACACCACCAGGCGACGGCTACCGCCGAGCTGCTGGTCGAGCGCGGGAAGACCGTGCACGCGGTGACGTCGAGCTTGTTCGTGGGCGCGGAACTGGGACCGTCGCAGGATCTCTATCTCACCCGCCAGCGGCTGCTGCAGAAGGGCGTAACCTTCACGCCCGACTTCGCGGTCATGGAGATCAAGGGCACCGAGGTGCACGGATTCAACGTATATTCGAACGTGTGGGACGTCATCGGCGGCTACGACAGCGTGGTGACGGCCATGGGCAACGACGCCGACGACTCCCTGTACTTCGCGCTGAAGGGCGAGGTGAAGGAACTCTACCGAGTCGGGGACTGCGTCGCGCCCCGGAGGGTAGATATGGCTATCCATGAGGGCTACATGGCCGGCAAGCGGGTGTGAGCCGCGCGGCCGAAGTCTTCGTGGTCCTGGAACCGGCAGCTGGTGGCGTCGAGGGCGGCAACGTTGGGCTCCTCGCTGAGGGCAGTCGGGTGGCCGGTGTGCTCGGCGGAATCGTGCGTGCCCTGTCCTGGGAAGGCGGCGACCCCGGTTGGCTCGAACCGGTCGCGACGGCGCTGGCGGGTCGTCTCCGCGGGGCTGAGTCGGCGATCGTGCTACTCGCGGACAGTGACGTCGGTCGCCAGGTGGCTCCCATGGTCGCCCAGCGCCTGGGGACGAGCGCCGTGCTCGGCTGTAGCGACATGATCGTCCGCGGCGGCGAGGTGGTCTTAGTCAAGCCGGTATACGGGGGGCATCTGGAGCGGGAGGTCGCCTTCACTCCGGGTTTCGTACAGGTCGTCACGTTGCGGGTGGCGTCTTCGCCCCCGGCGGCGGAGTTAGCCGTCGCTTCCGAGTCAGCCGCCTCCGTCGAGCTTGTCCCGGTGGGTGAGGGCGCCGGCCCGCTGGGCGTAGGACCGGCCGCGGACGGGACGACGGGCGCGACCGGTCCGCCCATACGGCGCCTCGAACTCGTGTCGCCTGACTTCCGGACCGTCGACCTCGTGCACGCGAGGCGGATCGTATCCGCGGGCGCGGGCAGCGTTGGCGGCGATCTGCTCGTGGCAGTCGCGGAGCTCGCGGAGTTGCTCGAGGGTTCGGTTGGCGCGACCCGACCGGTGGTCGACGACGGGCGCCTGCCGAAGGAGCGGCTGATCGGTCAGACCGGGAAGACGGTGGCGCCCGATCTCTATCTGGCTCTGGGCATCTCGGGCTCGCCGCACCATGTTGCGGGAGTGCAGGGCGCTACCACTATCATCTCGGTGAACAGGGATGCGAACGCCCCTATCTTCCAGTTCTCGGACACCGGCTACGTGGGCGACCTCGAGATCGTCCTGCCGGCGCTCGTGCGACGTATCAAGGAGTGGCGGGACGCCGGCGGCCTCCCGGCCTCGGATGCCGCCCCGGCCCTCGACTCCGCCGGAGATCGCGATGCCTGAGTATGACGCCATCGTCGTGGGCGCGGGCCCGGCGGGCACGACTGCCGCTCTGACTATGGCCCGGAAGGGCATGCATGTCCTCTTGCTCGAGCGGGGGGAATCCGCGGGGGCCAAGAACATGTTCGGCGGCATGCTTGCCTACACCCCTGTTCCGGAGAAGCTCCTGCCCGGGTTCTGGGAGCGTGCCCCCTGGGAGCGTCACGTGGTGAAGCGGGTGCTCACGGTCGTGGGGGAAGGCTCCTCGACATCGGTGGCGTACCACTCCGATCGCGCCGACCAGCGGCCGTACGCGGGCTTCACGCTCTTTCGCCCCCAGTTCGACCGGTGGTACGCCGAGCAGGCCCGCGAGGCGGGCGTTACGTTGCTGTGTGGCTGTATGGTCGAAGGCCTGGTCGTGAAGGACGGTCGGGTCGGCGGCGTACGCGTGGCTCGGTCCGAAGGCGTGGTCGAGGCCCCGTTGGTGGTTGCGTGCGACGGGGCCTTATCGTTCTTGGCCCAGGCGGCGGGACTCTATCAGGGTCCCAAGCCGGAGCAGGTCGCCCTCGGGGTGCGGGCTCTCTATCGTCTGGGTGAGCAGGAAGTGAACGAGCGCTTCGGACTCTCCGGTCGCGAAGGAGCCACCCACGAGTTCCTCGGCTGCACGGATGGTATCCGGGGGGGAGGATTCGTCTACACGCAGACCGAGACGCTGGCGGTCGGTATGGTGCTGCACCTCGATTCGCTCAAAGAAAAGGGGATCGCTCCCTATGACCTGCTCGAACGCTTCGTCGCATCGGCTGCGGTGGCTCCGTTCCTCAAAGGGGCGAGGCTGGTGGAATATTCCGCTCACCTGCTGCCCGAGGGCGGCATCGGCATGGTGCCGCATCTCTCCACCGGCGGATTGCTGGTGGCGGGCGACGCCGCTGCGCTGTGCTACACCAACGGCCTTACCCAGGAGGGGATGAACCTGGCCATGACCTCGGGCTATATAGCGGGCGCGGTCGGGGCCGAGGCTGTCGGGGGCGGTGACGTCTCAGCGGGAATGCTGGCGCTGTACGAGGAGATGTTGCGGGAGAGCCCCGTAATCAAGGACATGACCACCTTCGGCCGGGCGGTCGACTTCCTCCATCGGGACAGGCTGTACTCTGTCTATCCCCGGGTGGTGGGTCGGGTCATGGATGACATCTATGGCACAGATGGCACGCCCAAGCGGAACATCGGGGGCTCGGCTTTCGACGCACTGAAGGGCGCCGTGCCGCTGCGACAGCTCATCGGTGACGCACTCGAGGCGGGGAAGGCGTTTCTATGGTAGTGGACGAGATCTTCGATCTGGTGAGCTACCGGATCGACTCCGAACCCCACATACGTCTCGACCAGGAACGGTGCCGGTCGTGTACACACCGAACGTGCACTTTCGCCTGCCCGGCCCGTTGTTACCAGTGGAGCGAGGAGCGGGACCGGGTAGAGTTCGCCTACGAGGCCTGCCTGGAGTGTGGCACCTGTCTGCTGCTCTGCGACAAGGGGGCTATCGATTGGCACTATCCGGTTGGGGGATTCGGCGTGCGGTTCCGCGCTACGTGAGCAGGTGGCCGCTGATGGAAGTGCGAGCGTGAGGATACTCGTCTTCGTGCAGATGTCGGCGGATATGCGCATCCCGCCGGAGCGCGATGCGCGCACGGGCCGGGTCCTCGACGAGTGGCAGGTCGTGCAGGTGAACCCCGCGGACGCCCGGGCCCTCGACTGTGCTCTCCAGATTAAGGCTGAGTTGTCGGCCGCGGAGATCGTGCTCGTTCACCGTGGCCCGGTGGAGGCGGAGCCCTGGCTGCGCGAAGCACTTGCCCGGGGCGCCGATCGCGCCGTACGCATCTGGGACGTCCAGGCGGCCGAGGCCGGCGCCCAGGGCGCGGCCGTTATCCTGGCGGCGGTGGCCTCCGCATTGGGCTTCGACCTTGCCCTGACGGGCACCATGGGCGCGACGCATGCCGGGGGGCAGACAGGCGTACTCCTTGCCGGCCACCTCGGTGTGCCCTGCGTGACCCAGGCGCTCGCGATCGACCCGCCGTCCGGGCCCGCGGCCCGGGCCGGGATCGCCTGCGTCACCCGGGGCTTGGCCCGCGGTTTCCAGGAGCACGTAGAGGTCTCCCTGCCGGCGGTGGTGACTGTCGCCGCCGGGGAATCGATCGCGTACCGCGCGGCGATGGATGAGCTGTTGCGGGCACAGGAGCGCGATATCCCCGTGTGGAGTCTCGCCGAGCTGGGTGTTCCCTGGGAGTCGGTGCGGGAGGCCGACAGCGCGCTCGCATGGGGGCGGCTCCGGCCGCCGCAGCCGAGACTGCGTCACCTCGCGGCGCCGGATCCGTCTATCCCCGCGTTCGAGCGCATCGAGCAACTCGTTCGGGGGGCGGTGCGTCGCCGGGAGGGCACGGTCGTGCGGGGGTCGGCAGGGGAGGTCACTGAAGCTGTCTTCCAGTCCTTGCTCGACGAGGGGTGGCTCGACCATCTGCGTCCTCGCGATGGTTCGTGAGCCGCGATAGCGCGTGATCCCTCTCTCGTACCACCTGCGGGATCGAGTTCGCCTGGAGGACAGCGGCGGCGGCCGCCGGCGGGCGATCTGCGATCTGCCGCTGAGCGTGGTGAGCATCAACGCTGCCGCTGCGCGCCTTCTGACGTTGACCCGTGGAGGGGTCGGCGTCACCGCTCTAGCGGCCGCCCTTTCGGTGGACGAGGAACGGGTGCTGAAGCTCTGCGAGTACTTCCGGGGCAAGGGGATGCTGGACGTCACCTCGACCCGGCTGGATCCGCCCGTTACGCCGATGGTGTCGGTGATCGTGCCGACCAAGGACCGGGAAGCGGAGCTCGACGAGTGCCTCACAGCTCTTTTCGCCCTTGACTATCCTCGAGACCGCTACGAGGTCGTCGTCGTGGACGATGGGTCCACCGACGGCACCGCTGCCGTGGCCGGACGCCATCCGTGTCATCTCGTGTCAAACGACAGGAACCGGGGTCAGTCGTACTCGCGCAATGCGGGTGCGCAGCGGGCCTCAGGGGAGATCCTGGCCTTCCTCGATAGCGACTGCGTGACCGAACCCGGCTGGCTGCGCGACCTGGTACCCCACTTCTCCTGGCCTCGAGTGGCGGCCGTGGGCGGCTACGTGGCCGGCTACTACGACCGCTCGCGGCTCGACCGCTATGAGCAGGTGGCGAGTTCGCTGAATATGGGTGAACGACTCCTGCTCGCGGCCGACGATCCCGGCACGTTCTACGTGCCTACCTGCAACCTTCTCGTGCGGCATGCTGCCTACGACGCGGTGGAAGGCATCCGCGAAGATCTGCGTGTAGGCGAAGATGTGGATCTGTGCTGGCGGCTGCGGGCCCGGGGGGATTACCTGCTGTACGTCCCCCAGGGGAGCGTGCGGCACAAACACCGCAACCGCCTGGCAGCCATGGCGCGCAGGCGGGCGGAGTACGGCACTTCCGAGGCAGCGCTCCACGTGCTCCATCCGGAGAAGCGAAAGAGGTTCGGGCTGACGCCGGCCCCGGCTGCGACTTTCGTCGCTCTCGCGGCCGCGTTGATCGGGCGCCAGCCGTGGCTCATGGCCGCGTGCTCGGCTTCGATCCTTTGGGACGGATCAAGACGCCTTCTCCACCTGCGCCGGGAAGAGGCCCGCGTGCCCGTGCGATGGGTTTGGTTCGCTGTGCTGCGCGGCCATCTCTCGACGTCGTACTTCCTGCTCTTCCACCTCGTGCGCTACTACCTGCTGCTGATGGTCGCCGCGGGGTTCGGGCTTCCAGGTCTGTGGTTCCTCGCGGCGTTCGCGGTGCTCTACACCTCCGTGGTGGACTACTCGGTAAAACACCCTCGACTCTGGTATCCGACCTTCCTGTTCTTCTACCTGGTCGAGCACGCTGCGTACCAGGCGGGCGTGCTGGTGGGCTGTATCCAGTCGAGGAGCTTTCGGTCGTATGTGCCCACCTTTCGCCGCCCGCGCCCGCGGCTCGCACTCGGAGGTTCCTCCCGATGACGCAGCCGCCTCTCCGCGGTGGGTCGATCACCGTGAAGGTTCACACGATCCTTCATGTGGTAGCGGTGATAGGTGGCCGGGACGTGGAGGTGGAACTCCCGCCCGGGAGCACTTTGGGTGGCCTTTTCACCGTTCTTTCGACACGCGCGGGGACACCGGGTGGACACGCGCTGTTCCGCCCGGGAACGTTTACCCCGTTGGCGAATGTCCGCGTGATGGTCAACGGGCGCCAAGCCGAGTTCCTCGACGGACCGGATACCTTGCTCCAGGATCGAGACGAGATCCTGCTGCTTCCCGGGGCCGCGGGAGGCTGAACCGATCTCATGTGGCATGGCACAAAGGCCTCTTCTTAGGTACAGTGTGCAGGGGCTGGACGGCGACACGGGGGGAGCATCAGGGCCGCCATCCTCGAGGCATAAAGCTGAGGTCTGAAGCGCGGCACGCGCCGTTGTTCTTCTAGGCCGCTATCCCCCTTTGTGTCGCCGTGGTGCAGACTTCGATGCTGTGCGTTTTTCGTGCGCGACATGGGGAGCGTAACCGTGCCCGAGGAGTCGGCGGTCTTGACAGAAGCGAAAGGGGAGATGATGGGGGGACAAGCACCCGGTGGATCGCCGTACCGACAACTCCACCATATCGGCGTGGTGGTGAGCGATATGGATAAGGCTATCGCCCACTTCGAGTCTATGGGCTTCGGCCCGTTCCAGTTCAGCGAGGGGGTGCGGACCTTCACGATCGACTTCAAGGGCGAGCTGCACGGCGAGCCGGCGGAGTGGAAGGTCAAGATCAGCAACGCCAAGATCGGGGACATCGAGCTGGAGTTGCTGGAACCGGACGGCCGGGCCTCGGCGCTGCGCGAGACGCTGGACGCTACAGGCGAAGGCCTCCACCACATCGGGTTCATCACCGATGACTTCGAGACCGACATGGCCGACCAGGTGGCCCGAGGGGCCACGATCTGGACCATGTCGAAGCGCACCGACGCCCCGAGCTTCCTGTACTTCGCCCCCAGCACCGTCGGTGGCATGGCTATCGAACTCAGGACACTTTAGGAGGACTGAGCGTATGAAGGCAGCCGTGCAATACGGCCCGGGTGACGTGAGGGTGGAGGACGTCCCCGAACCGCAACCTGGGCCCGACGAGGTCAAAGTGAAGATCGAATACTGCGGGGTCTGTGGCTCCGACCTCGAGATTTTCGCGGGCACGTTCGGTCTCATGAAGACCGAGGGGTGGCCTAAAGGGCCGAAGATCGAGGGGCACGAGGCCTCCGGCACCATTCTAGCGCTGGGCAGCGAGGTCAAGCAGGGATACCACGTGGGCCAGCGGGTGGCCATGAACTTCCGCTCCTCCTGCGGTGCCTGCTACTACTGCCGTAACATGATGGAGCACTTCTGCGAACACGTCACCATGGCCTCGGGAGCCTTCGCGGAGTACGCCGTATACAAGGAGAGCGCGATCTACCCGCTCACGGACGATCTAAGCTTCGAGAGAGGGGCGCTTCTCGAGCCGCTGACCGTGGCGCTGCACGTCACCGACCTTGCCGCGATCAAGACCGGCAGCTCCGTTGCTATCTCGGGTGCGGGCACCATCGGGTTGCTCGCGATCCAGATGGCCGTTCGGTCGGGCGCCGCCCCCCTGGTGGTCTCGGAGCCCGTCGCGGGCAAGAGAGAACTGGCGATGCGGTTCGGAGCCGACGCGACTGTGGACCCTTTGTCCGACGACCTCGTAGCCGGGGGCATGCAGCTGACCCAGGGCCGAGGCTTCGACACGGTGATCGAGGCCAGCGGCAATCTGAGAGCAGCGACGCAGGCCCTCAAGCTGGTGGGCAAGTGCGGCACCGTGGTCTGGGCGGGTGTCTATCCGTATGAGGCCACCATCCCCGTGAACCCGTTCGACCTCTACGCGAGCGAGCTCACCATCAAGTCGGCCATGGTCTCGCCCTATTCGTTCCCCCGTTCGGTCAATCTGCTGAGCAAGCTCGACCTGGAACCGCTCGTCACGCACACCTACGCTCTGGGTGACATCGTGGAGGCCTTCGAGAACCACAAGAAAGGTCAGGCCATCAAGACTCTGATCCGGCCATAGACAAAATCCGGCCATAGACGGAGGTGGTACATGAGCGAGAAGATTAACTGTGGAGCATGCGGCATGATGCTCTACTACGGAGAGGAGATAGCGAGGCGGCTCTATATGCGCGCTATCCCATCCGAGGAGACTGTCCTGGGCTTCTACAACCATGCGTGCCCGCGCTGCGGCGGAGCGCTGTCTGACGACACGGTGAAGATCGAGATCAAGAGGCGGCGGACGCATGGCGCATAACGAGCAGCTGATACAGGACCTCGAACGGAAGGCCGACAGACTCCGCAACCACTGCTTCACGCAGTTCTGCACCTTTGAGCAGGGGCACGCGGGCGGCACCATGTCGGTGATCGACATCGTCACCGCACTCTATCTGCACCACATCAAATTCGATCCCGAGAATGTCGATTGGGCGGACCGGGACCGCGTGGTCATGTCGAAGGCCCACTGCTGTGAAGCCATCTACGCCGCTCTCGTCGAGCTGGGCGTCTATCCCGAGGAGACTCTCGGCACCTACTATCGCTACCAGTCCCCTTTTCAGGGTCATGCGGACCGGTGGTCGACGGCGGGCATCGACTACTCGGGCGGATCCTTGGGCCAGGGTCTCTCGTTCTCGGCCGGGCTCGCATACGCGGAGAAACTGAAGATGAGGCTCGAGCCACCCGAGCGAGGCGAGACCTTTCTGCCCCGGTACATCCTCCGTTACGCGCCCCGGTACCGCAGCTACTGCATCCTCGGCGACGGGGAGTGCCAGGAGGGCCAGATCTGGGAGGCGGCCATGTTCGCCGCGAAGTACAAGCTGGACAATCTGATCGCGATCGTGGACTACAACAAGTGGTCGCTGGACGGGCCTACCAACGATGTCATGCCCATCGAGCCGCTGGTCGACAAGTGGAAGGCGTTCGGCTGGTATGTCAAGGAGATCGACGGGCACGACATGCGCCAGATCGTCGACGCTCTCGACATGTGCGACCGGCTCTACGGCGACAACCGGCCGAAGTGCATCATCGCGCACACCGTCAAAGGGTTCGGCGTGTCCAACTGGGAGGCCCTCCACATGCACCTGGGCCGCGGCGAAGAGATGATGAAGGGCGTCAGGGAGGGGCGGGCTAAGTATGGCGACGTTCAATAAGCATATTCAGATAGGTGAGCCGGTCGTGCTCGGCAAGGGCATCGAGAAGGCCATGGTCGCGGCGGCAAAGGCGAATCCGAGAATCCTCGCCGTGCTCGAGGACATGGGTTTCCCCGGCATCGAGTGGTGGACTACCACCATCCCCGAGCGGATGGTCGAGGTCGGCATCGCCGAGCAGAACGGGGCGGTGGTAGCGGCGGCGCTGGCGTCGGAAGGATTCGTCCCGGTCATCAATAGCTTCCTGTTCGCGAACATCGGCCGTGCCTTCAACCAGGTTCGGCAGAGCGTCCTGGTCGACCGGTTCAACGTGAAGTTCATCGGGCGGGAAGGCGCGTGGGGGGAGATCGGTATCTCGCATAACACCATCGAGGGTGTCGGCTGCAGCCGCGTGTTGCCCAACCTGGTGATCCTCAACCCGGCCGACGCGGTCGAGGCCGAGAAGGCCACGACGGCCATGATGCAGTACATCGGGCCCGTGTTGCTGCGGCAAGAGTCGTCCCCGACCCCGCTGAAGATCTTCACCGACGACTACCCGTTCGACATTGGCAAGGCCTACCCGGTCAAGGAAGGCACCGACGCGACCATCATCGCCACCGGCTACATGCTGACCGAAGCCATCCGTGCGGTTGAGCTGTTCGAGGAGGTCGGTCTCGATGTCGCCATCCTCAACATGGCTACGCTGAAGCCTCTCGACGAGGAGGCGATCATCCGGGCGGCCGAGCTGACCGGGGCCATCGTCACCGCCGAGAACGCCAGCATCATCGGCGGTCTCGGAGAGGGCGTAGCGGCAGTGCTCGCCGAGAACCTGCCGACCCCGATGGTGAGGGTGGGCGTGGAGGACGAGTTCAGTCAGTCGGGCCTGATCACGGCGGAGCGGGACGAGCTCAAGGAGCACTTCGGGTTCGCCGCCGAGGACCTGGTGGTGGCGGTGCAGGACTGCATCGCCAAGAAGGAGAAGCTGCGCGCGCATTGACATGTATCGGTCGCCGAACGGGAGGAGCTTGGGATGTCTACTGAGTTGGTCGAAGCCCTGGTGGGCATGAAGGAAAAGGATGCCCTCGAGATCGTCGAGGCCATGCTGGACCGGGGCGAGGACCCCAATGAGATACTGGCCCAGTGCGGCGAGGCGATGCGCATCGTGGGCGGGCACTATGAGGAGGGTGACTTCTTCCTCCCCGAACTGATCATGTCCGGCGAGATGCTGAAGAAGATCGGGGTGCTGCTCAAGCCAAAGATGGTCGCCCAGGCGTCTACGCGCACGAAGCTCGGTCGGGTGGTGCTGGGAACGGTGCGGGGCGACATCCATGACATCGGTAAAGACATCGTGGGCTTCATGCTCGACGTCAACGGCTTCGAGGTGACCGATCTGGGCATCAACGTCCCCGAGGAGAAGTTCGTGGAGGCGGTGCGTGAGAAGAAGCCCCAGATATTGGCCCTCTCGGGTTTCCTGTCGCTGGCCTTCGACACCATGAAGAGCACCATCGAAGCGGTGGAGCAGGCCGGTCTGCGCGACGGCCTCAAGGTCATCATCGGCGGCGGTCAGATCGACGCAACGGTGCGGGATTTCGTCGGCGCGGACGCGTACGGCGACGACGCCATGGCCGCGGTGCGTTTCGCCAAAGAGAAGGTAGGGGTGAGCTGACATGACCACTGAGAAGCCCTGGAGCGATCTGACCCCCGACGAGAAGCGCGCGCAAAGGCTGGACGCTTGGCGTAACCCACCCGTGGAGTTCGTCAGTCCTGAAGCCGAGGCGACGTACAAGGCGCGTGTCGGCCGCGTCATCGACGCCATTCTGCTGGAGAAGACCCCCGACCGCGTACCTGTCAACATCAACGCCGGCTTCTGGCCGGCGACGCGTGCCGGTCTGACTCCCTACGACGCCATGCACGACGTGGCCCGGGCCAACAAAGCGTGGCTCGATTTCAACGTGGAATTCCAACCCGATACCATGGTGGCTCCCGTCCTCTACACGACCCCGGCATCGGTGTTCGAGGCTCTGGACTACAATCTCTACTCCTGGCCCGGTCACGGCACTCCGAACGACGTGAGCTATCAGTACAATGAGCAGGAGTGGATGCTACCCGAGGAGTACGATGACCTGATCGCCGACCCCACCGACTATATGCTCCGCACCTACCTGCCCCGCACGGTGGGTGCTTTCGCCGGTTTCGCGGGGCTGTCGTCTCTCTTCGACTTCATCGAGCTGCCCTTCGTGTCGAGTAACGTCGGTGGCTGGGGGTCTCCGGAGATGACTGAGGGCCTGGAACGACTCGCCCGCGCCAGCCGCGATGTCGGTGCGTGGGGTCAGGCGGTCTTTCCCTCACTTGGCCAGCTGATGGCTATGGGTTTCCCAGGCTACTTCGGTGGCGCTTCCAAGGCGCCCTTCGACATCCTCGGTGACACCCTGCGCGGCACGCGCGGCGTCCTGGTCGACATGTTCCGCTGCCCGGAAAAGGTGCTCGAAGCCTGTGAGCGTCTGGTGCCCGTGGCCATCAGGTGGGCGCTGAAACGCCCGGCGCCACCCGCGACTCCCGTGGTCTTCCTTCCGCTGCACAAGGGCGCCGACGGCTTCATGTCGGACGAGCAGTTCAGGACGTTCTACTGGCCCACGCTGCGCAAGGTCATTATGGGCTTGATAGATGAGGGCGTCATCCCGTTCCTGTTCGCGGAGGGTCGGTACGGCTCACGCTTGGAGATCATCAGCGACCTGCCCAAAGGCAAGACCGTGTGGCTCTTCGACCAGACCGACATGGCACGGGCGAAAGAGACAGTCGGCCGGGTGGCCTGTATCCAAGGGAACGTCCCCCTCTCCCTCATGCACGCCGGGTCGCCGGAAGAAGTGACGGCCTACACCCGCCGGCTCATCGACACGGCAGGGGAAGGTGGGGGCTACATTCTCGACATCGGAGCCGTGGCCGACGCGGGACGCGACGAGAACCTGCACGCGATGATAAAGACCGCTAAGGAATATGGGGTATACGCATAACCCCGGGCGGGCGCAGTAGTCACGCCAAGTCGAGGCACGAGTCCTGGGAATGGTGCCGCGAAAGGTGCAGGTAGGGGGATGTACGGGGAGGAGCCGGAGGCCAACCTCCAGCGGTACCGGCAGGCCGCGCCGGGCGGGGCGTCCTGCGCGGCGGAGCCGGTTCTCTCTGAAGTCGCGGCCTTTGATGGAAGCCGTGGGTATCGACGTTTATCGGATGATCGCTCAAGTCGGCTGACATCTATCTCACGGGGAGCGGCATGGCCGCTAACGACGTAGTGCTTGCGTCTCAGAGACGCGAGGAGCGGATGTCCCGACGCGGTGTTGGCGTCTTCGCTGTAGCCCTGAAAGCTGAGAACGGGCCAATTCTACTCATGGGGGGATCCTGGCACTGATGGAACTCACACCAGCGAAGGAGATCGACAATGACTACTGAGCGTGAGCAGTTGCTCGCCATGTATCGCTGCATGCTGAAGATCAGGGAGTTCGAGACCCGTGCCCACGACATGTTCCTGACCGGGGGGCTGCCCGGGTTTCTTCATCTCTACAGCGGGGAGGAGGCCGTGGCGGCCGGAGTGTCGGCGCATCTCAGGCCGGATGACCTCATCGCGAGCACGCATCGGGGACACGGGCATCTCATCGCAAAGGGCGGTGACGTCAAGTTGATGATGGCCGAGATCCTGGGCAAGGCCACGGGTTACTGCAAAGGCAAGGGCGGCTCGATGCACATAGCCGACGTATCCTTGGGCAGTCTGGGGGCCAACGGGATCGTGGGCGCGAGCCTTCCTATCGGCACCGGCGCCGCGCTGGCCTGTCAGTACAAAGGCACCGACTCAGTCACCGTGTGCTACTTCGGCGACGGGGCCACCAACCGGGGCACGTTCCACGAATCGCTCAATATGGCGGCAATCTGGGATCTGCCGGTGATCTACGTCTGCGAGAACAACCTCTACGGGGTCGGGTTCTGCCAGCGCGACCACATGCGGGTCTGCGATGTCGCCGACCGGGCAGCGAGCTATGGCTTCCCCGGCGTGGTGGTCGATGGGAACGACGTGGTGGCGGTGTCTGAGGCAGCATGCGAAGCTGTGGATCGGGCCCGCGCGGGAGGCGGCCCCACCCTCATCGAGTGCAAGACCTGGCGCCACTACGGGCATTTCGTGGGCGACGCGGCGGTGTATCGTGATCCGACCGAGCACGAGGCATGGCTCGCCAGGGATCCGATCCTTCTGTGCGAGGCGGGTATCGCAACGAACGGCTGGGCGACTCAGGCGGAACTGGCCGAGATGAGGACCGAGGTCGCTGCCGAGATCCAGGCCGCGGTCGACTTCGGCCTGAGCAGCCCTGTTCCGGTAGTGGCCGATCTTCTCACCGACGTGTTCAGTGAAGGGGGGCGGGCGTGACGAAGATGAACTTCGGTGAGGCCATCGCCGATGGTCTGTTGCTCGAGATGGAGCGCGACCCCAACGTCTACCTCGTGGGCGAGGATGTGGCCACGTTCCCCGCATTCGGGGTGACCCGCTCGTGTTTCGAGAAGTTCGGCCCCACCAGGGTGCGCGATACGCCTATCTCGGAGACCGCCATCGTGGGCCATGCGGTGGGGGCGGCAGCGGCCGGACTGAGGCCGGTGGCCGAGATCATGTTCATGGACTTCTTCGGCATCGTCTTGGATGAGCTGGCCAATCAGGCCGCCAAGATGCACTACATGTTCGGGGGCACCATGAACGTGCCCATGGTGGTGCGCACCGCGAGCGGCGCCGGCATCGGCGCCGCCGCGCAGCACTCGCAGTCGCTGGAAGCCTGGGTGGCCCATTCACCCGGCCTGAAACTGGTGATGCCCTCCACTCCGGCCGATGCGAAGGGTCTGATCATTGCGGCCATCCGTGACGACAATCCGGTGGTGTTCGTGGAGCACAAGCGTCTCTACGGTCTGCAGGGAGAGGTGCCCGAGGGAGAGTACGTCCTGCCTTTGGGCGCGGCGGATGTGAAGCGGGTGGGCACAGACGTGACCATCGTGGCCTGGTCGGCCATGGTGCACACGGCCCTGGCGGCGGCGGAGCTTCTCGCCGCCGAAGGGATAGATGCCGAGGTGGTAGACCTGCGCACCCTCGTGCCCCTGGACAAGGACGCCATCATGGAGTCGGTCGCCAAGACCCACCGGCTGGTCATCGCGCATGAAGCCGTGAAGACCTGCGGTTTTGGAGCCGAGATCGCCGCTCTCGTCGCGGACGAGGGCTTCGATCTCCTGGACGCGCCCATCAGACGGGTGACGGCGCCCGACACGCCCGTGCCGTTCAGCCCCGTCCTGGAGGCCGCCTTCGTGCCGGATGCGCAGAAGATCGTGTCGGCCGTCCTGTCGCTGACCTAGGAGCCTGAAGAGGAGGTTCGACCGGAATGGCTGAAGCTATTGTCATGCCCAAACTCGGGCTCACGATGAAGACCGGCATGGTCGCCCAGTGGAACGTGCGCGAAGGCCAGCGTGTTGCCCTGGGCGCGCCGGTGGTGGAGATCACCACAGAGAAGATCACCTACGTGCTGGAGGCGCAGTCGGAGGGCGTCCTCCTGAAGATCTTGGTGCCCGAAGAGGGAGAGGTGCCCATTGGCGCCACCATCGGCGTGGTGGGGGAACCGGGTGAGGATATCGCCGCGTTTCTCGTGGGCGCCGCGGCACCGTCGGACACTTCGGTTGTGTCGCTCGCGCCGGCTCCCCCCACCGCCGCGCTGGCCGGACTGGCGCCCCGGGTGGCAGTCTCCCCTGCGGCCAGGAAGTTGGCGGCCGAGCTGGGGATCGATGTGACCACATTGGCCGGCACCGGGCCCGGAGGCCGGATCACGATCGACGATGTCAACCGCGCGGCTCCGGCGGCGCCGGGGGCGGCTATCGCGCCGTCCGAGTTAGCGGCGCCCGCGTCTCCAAACGCCGGCGGAAGCCTGTCCCC
>CAZDGO010000009.1:0-20259 GCA_964504825.1 uncultured Gaiellales bacterium | reverse complement strand
CCACCACGAGCGCTGGGACGGCACCGGCTACCCTCGGGCACTCAGGGGCGCGGAGATCCCGTTCCTCGGGAGGATCCTGGCGATCGCGGACGCATGGTCGGCTATGACCACCGATCGGCCGTATCGCAAGGCGAGGACGCCCGAGGCGGCTCGCGAGGAGATTCTGCGAGGGTCGGGGTCCCAGTTCGACCCCACAATGGTTCCCGCCTTCCTCGCGGTCCTCGACACCGACGCCGAGCCGCTGCTAGCTGCGGGCTGACCCACACCATCGCACCTTGATGTTTGAACCGTTTCGGGCCCGCTCCACCGGGGAAAGTGACCGATTGGTTCAAAGAGCCGGCGGTTGCTTTCAGTGGCCGCATGAGCAGATGACCTCCGTCTTGTAGAGGCCGATAGCACTAACGCACTCTCGCCGCAAGGATCTTCCCCGCCATGGCCTCTGCCTTGCGAACCTCGGCTCAAGGTCGAGCATTGAGTACGAAGCACGGGATCCGTCGAAACGTGCCCTCCTTCGGGCAATAGCCGGAGGAAGGCACCCTTGACGCCCCAGCCCACTTCAGATAACGTTCAGCATCGTTCGCCTGCGGCCTCCCTCCGCTCGCGGAGCCGCGTCACACCCAGACACGAGCAGAGGACCGGCCGATGAGCACTGAGGCGACTCCCAAGCAGACGGGCCGCCGGACGACGGCCCCCGGGCTCGACCTGAGAAGTTGGCTAGACGAACTCCGCCGGCACGGCGAGCTCCTGGAGATCGAGGAAGAGGTCGACTGGCGTTATGAGCTGGGCTGCATCGTCCGGCGTGTCTTCGACATCCCGGGAGGCGGTCCGGCCGTCCTCTTCAAGAACATCTCCGGATACCAGAAGACGGCGGGACGGAAGTTCTTCGCCGGATCACTCTCCTCGCACAAGCGGCTGGCCCTCATGTTCGGACTGCCAGCGGACGCATCACCCCACAGCCTGGTGCAGCGCTACCTCCAGGGACTTGAGAAGCCCCGCAAGGCAACGACGGTCAAGACGGCCGTCTGCAAGGAAGTCGTCCGAAAGGAAAAGGAAGTCGACCTCCTGGACTTCCCGGTTCCCCACTTTCACCCTATGGACGGGGGCCGTTACATGGGGACGCTCCAGCTGGTCGTAACCAAGGACCCCGACACGGGCCTTCAGAACACAGGCGTCTACCGGATGATGCTGCACGACCGGAACCACCTGGGCACGCTGTTCCTCTCCCGGCAGGATTGGGACACGCATTTCGGCCGCTGGCGCGCCCGGGGCGAGCGCATGCCTGTGGCTATTTGCTTCGGTCCGCCCCAGGTGACCCTCTTGGCGGCCGCGGCCAAGCTGGACCACCCTCCCGACGAGATGGCCTATGCGGGTGGCTTCGCCGGCCGCCCGATCCCTCTCGTAAAGTGCGAGATGGTCGACTTGAAAGTGCCAGCCGACTGCGAGATCGTCCTCGAAGGCTATGTAGACGACGATCCCAAGACCTTCCGGCTGGAGGGACCGTTGGGCGAGTACATGGGCTACATGGGAGGCGCCCCCGCCCTGCGCCCGGTGATCACCGTCACCTGCCTCACTCACCGCAAAGATCCCATACTGCAGGGGACGGTGGAGGGGAGGCCGGTGCCGGGAGCGAACGAAGATCATTACACGGCCTCTCTGGTCACCGCCGGCTACGCCCTGCAGCTGTTGCGGAAGCACGACATCGAAGCCCTGGATGCAGCCGCTCCCCTGGGGGCCATGGGCTTTAACAAGGTGATCGTCAGCGTGCGGCAGCAACGGCAAGGTGAGGCCATGCAGCTCGCCTCTCTGCTGTGGGGCTCCCGGGCTTCGTTCTTCCGCTTCAAAGAGGTCGTGGTCGTAGACGAGGACATCGACGTGCACAACCCGGCGATGGTGGAGTTCGCCGTCGCCACCCGGGTGGACCCCGCCCAGGACATCACCGTGGTACGAGGTTTCCCGGGCATCCCGCTCGATCCGCGCATCCCACCGGAAGAGAAGCTGCCCTGGATGGGCGGCGGCCACTGGTCGCGCGTCTTGATCGACGCCACTCGTCCCTATGCCTGGAGAGCGCGCGAGGAATGGGGCGGTCGGCGCTTTCCACCCGTCCAGCACTGGCCGACCGAGATCGAGGACCTGGTCGACGAGAAGTGGATCCGATACGGCCTGGGGGACTACCCGCGCCCGCCGCGCTGGAATTCGACGTACTGACCTTCTAGAAGGTTACGTTCCGGCGGGCTTGAAAATCCGCCGCTATTGCAGGATATTTGACGGCGAATCGTGCCGGTCCGGGGGGGCCTAGACAGTGACCGACTATGCCAAGCTGTATGCCGCTTACCGAGAACGAGGGCTGGCGGCAAGGGTGGGCAGGGGGAGCGATCCCGCCATCATCGTCGTGGATTTCATGAGGGGCTTCACCGACCCCGGCTTTCCCATGGGGATGGACCTGGCGCCCGAACTCGCGAGCGCCCAGACGCTTCTCCGCCGCGCCCGGGCGCTCGCGGTTCCCGTCGTGCTCGTCCGGAGCGCCTACCGGCCGGACGGGAGAGACGCGCTCCACTGGCAGGCCAAGATGCCGGGGGCACGTGGGCTGGTCGATGGGTCTCCCTGGGCCGAGTTTGACCCGGCCCTCGAGGCGTCACCGGCCGACATCGTCGTCACGAAGAAGTTCGCTTCCAGCTTCTTCGGTACTACCCTCGCCTCCATTCTCACGACCTTGGACGTCGACACCGTCCTTCTGACCGGCACAACAACCAGCGGCTGCGTGCGGGCTACCGCTCTGGACAGCCACCAGCACGGCTTCCGGACCACCGTCGTGCGGGAGGCTGTGGGCGACAGAGCCGAAGGGCCGCACTGGGCGAACCTCTTCGACCTCGACACGAAGTATGCCGACGTGGAGGAGCTCTCCACGGTGCTTGACTATCTCGATGACCGGGGCGCGGAACGCAGCCAGACGGCCGAGGCCGGAAGGGGGTGACCGCTGAGAGTAGGGCTCACGCTACCTAGTCCGAGACGAGCCAAGAGATGAGTCTCTAAGGTCAGTCCCATAACAAGGGGGATACTGGGCATGAACAAGAAGGCATGGTTCGCGTTGGTTATGTTGATCGCGTTGGCTGCCGCGGCGCTGCTCGCGACTGGCTGCGGGGGAGGTACATCCTCCAGCACCTCGGCCAGCGCCACCGTTGCCGGACCCGAACCCACTATTGCTACCACTGCGGGGGGCGCAACCGAGACGACGGCCACGGACGGAACGGCCTCGGGTGAACCGATCAAGATCGGCATCCTAGCCGAGGAGACGGGGCAGTTCGCGTGGTACGGCTCCGAGAACATCAACGGCGCCAAGCTGTTCGCGGAGGAGACCAACGCCAAGGGCGGCGTAGGCGGCCGACCTATAGAACTTGTCATCGTCAACACCGAGAGCAGTCCAGAGAAGGCCATCGTAGGGTTCAAGCAGCTCCGAGATGACGATAAGGTAGCCGCCATCATCGGCGTGGGCTTGTTGAACTCAGCTAAGGCGGTGGCTCCGCTGGCCAAAGAGCGCGGCCCTCTGATGTATTTCACTGCAGGCGCATACGTCCCCGATGGCCATTACGACTTCGGCGCGACCACTTCCATCCAAGTCATGCAGATGGTGGCCATGAAGGCGCTGAAGGCGAAGGGCGTGACCAAAGCCGCCCTCCTGGTGACGAACGACGCCAGCGGGCAGGTGACCCAGGGAGCCTTCCAGAAGGTGGCCGCCGCCCTGAACATGCAGATCACCGAAGTGGCCACGATGAACGCCACCGACGTCGACGTGACCGCGCAGCTGACCAAGCTGACACAAAGTAAACCGGATGCACTGGTCGCGTGGCTAGTGGGTAAGCCAATGGCCGTGGTGCTGAAGGGCGCCAAGACGCTGGGCGTGACTCAGCCCATCGTGACCGTGCACGGCAACATCTCCGAGGAGTTCCTCAAGATCGCCTCCGGCTTTGCCCTTAAGGAGCTTTACATCCCCGCAACCAAGGACATCGTGTGGGATCAGCTCCCCGACGGTGACCCGCAGAAGATCACCAACGAGCCCTTCCAAAAAGCATACCAAGAGAAGTTCGGCAAACGGCCAGGACTCGGGAGTGGCGCCACCTATGACGCCATCTCCATCGTTTGCCGGGCTATCGAAACGGCCGGGGTCGATACCGACGCCATGATCGCTGCCATTGAAGGCACGAAAGACTACCAGGGGGTCGTGGGCAACTACTCGTTCTCGGCTACGGACCACCGTGGAACGGGCGAAGACGATGCGGTGATGAGCCGGCTGGAGAACGGCACACTGATGATAGCCAAGTAAGGCGGGTGGTGCGTCGGACAAGAACCATGCTGGCGGCGGCCGCGAGCGACCGCCGCCAGCATGACCCCGCATTCCAACCCTACACGGCTCCAGCATCCGCGCCCAGCGATGAGGAGAATGCATGACACTGTTTTTGCAGACGGTGGTGGGCGGCCTCACGGCCGGCAGCATCTACGCCGTCATCGCTCTGGGCGTGGTCATGATCTATAACGTGAGTAAGGTCCTCAACCTGGCCCAGGGAGAGTTCGCGGTAGCTGGCGCCTTGCTCATGGTGACGCTGTGGACCGTCTGGGGGCTTCCGCTCTACGTGGCGCTCCCTTTGGCCATCCTGGGCGCCGTCGTCCTGGGCCTACTTCTCGAGGCTCTGCTCATACGGCCGCTCCGGGTCCGGGGGGCGCCCATCTCCACCCTCCTCGTGGTGACCCTGGGATTCTCCATCTTCCTACGGGGGATCTTCATGGTGCTCTGGGGCAAAGATCCCCTGAGCCTTCCGCCCATGGTGCAAGCGGACGTGCTCCGGGCGGGCGGAGTGGCCGTGCTGCCCGAGATGCTCCTCCTCTGGGCCGCCATCATCGTTCTCAGTGTCATAATCTGGCTGTTCTTCAGCCGTACGCCACTGGGCAAAGCTATCCGGGCCTGCGCCGAGAACCCCGACGCCGCCGCCTTGACCGGTATCAACGTTCAGGCCATGCAGCGGCTGTCCTATGCCCTGAGTTCGGCGCTCGGGGCCTTCGCCGGCATTCTCTTCGCACCGGTGACCTTCATCACCTATGACGCGGGCATCCTGATCGGCTTGAAGGGCTTCGCGGCCGCCCTCATGGGGGGAGTCTCCTCCATCGCCGGCGGCCTCCTCACCGGGGTTGCCCTCGGCCTGGTCGAGTCCTTCAGCGCCAGCTACTTTAGCTCGGTCTTCAAAGACGCCACCGCCTTCCTCCTTCTCCTGATCGTCCTCATCATCCGCTCCCGGCGCGCCGTACGATGAAAGTTGGGAGATGGCGCCGCGTGGCACCGGTTCTGGCTGTCGTCGTCCTGGTTGCGCTGGTTCCGCTACTGGTGCGACGCGAATCGACCATTGCGCTGCTCACGTTGGTCGGGGTGTTCGGCATTGCCGCGATGGCCCTCGACCTCATCAAAGGATACATGGGTGTGCTCTCTCTGGGCCAGGCGGCCTTCATGGCGGTGGGGGCTTATGCGACGGCGCTCCTCACCACCAAGTACGGGCTGCCCTGGTTCGCCGCGCTACCGGCCGGCATCGTACTGGCCGCGGTCATTGCCGCCGTTGTGGGCTATCCGGTGATGCGCCTCACGTTGGACAACGCCGCCCTCGCTACCCTGGGTCTGGGAATAATCGTGCAGAACATCTTCCTCGGCCTTCAGGGATGGAGCGGCGGAGGGTCGGGCGTAGCCGGGGTCCCGCCCTTATCGTTCTTTGGGTACCGCCTCAGCGGCGAGCGCGCCAACTTCTGGGCTATCTGGACGGTAGTACTCCTCGTGTACGCGCTATTGCGGGGCCTGCTTGCCTCCCGACACGGACGGGCGCTCCGCACCATCAAGGTCGACGAAGGTGTAGCATCCGCCATGGCCATCGACGTCTACCGGGTCAAGTTGCACATGTTTGTGCTGGCAGCGGCCATCTCGTCGTTGGGCGGCAGCCTTCTTGCGCACACCATGCAGTTCATCTCCCCCGACATGGTCGGACTCGACAGTTCGCTTTCGCTGGTCACCATGGTCATTTTGGGCGGCGAGGGCACCCTCCTTGGTCCCGTCTTGGGCGCACTCGTCTTGAAGACGCTGCCGCAGCAGCTGGCCCTCTTCCGCGACTATCAACTGGTGATCAACGGCGCTCTTCTCCTCGTCATCTTGCGCTTCTCGCCCCGGGGAGTGGTGGGGACCGCGCAGCACTATGTCGCCCGGCGGGCCAGGCAGCGTCAGAGCGCCGACCGCTCACCCGCGAAGTGAGATGATGGCCCTCCTCGAGCTCCGTGGTTGCTCCATCGATTTCGGGGGCGTACGGGCGGTCCAGCAGCTAAGCTTTTCGGTCGAAGAGGGAGAGCTCAAAGGACTCGTCGGCCCGAACGGCGCAGGCAAGACCACCACGTTCAATATGATCACCGGGGTCTACCCGCGCCACGAGGGCATGATCGAATTCGCCGGCGACACCATAAGCGGTCTCCCGGTGCACGACATCGCTGGGCGAGGGATCGGTCGGACCTTCCAGCAGAACCGGCTCATCAAGGAGATGAGCGTACTCGAGAACGTGCTCATCGGTTGTCACCGGTCCATCCGCTCTTCCTACCTGGACGCCGCCCTCCGCCGCCCGCGGCACCGCCACTGGGAAGTCGAGGGCCGGGTCAAGGCACAGCGTTGCCTGGAGCTGGCCGGCATAGGAGGCGACGCTCAGCAACTCGCTTCAGAGCTCCCCATTGGCAAGGAACGCCTCGTGCAGATCGCCCGGGCGCTGGCTACCGAACCGCGGCTGCTCCTACTGGACGAGCCGGCCGCCGGTCTGAACGACACCGAGACGGCGGCCCTTGCGCATGTCATCCGCACAATAAGCAAGAGCGGCGTGACTGTCCTCTTGGTCGAGCACAACATGGGCTTGGTCATGGGCATCTGCGAATCTGTAGTCGTGCTCGATCACGGGGAGTGCATCTCGCAGGGCACCCCCGCCGAGGTGCAGTCCGACCAGACGGTCATCGACGCCTACCTCGGCCGGGCGGAGGACGTGTCGTGCTAGTCCTGGATGTCGACCGTGTGAGCTTCTCCTATGGGAGCGTCAAGGTGATCCACGACGTGAGCCTGAACCTGCGCGAGGGCGAGATCGTCTCCCTCCTGGGTCCCAACGGAGCCGGCAAGAGCACCCTCTTTCGCGCGATCTCCGGCCTTGGGAAACCGACGGCCGGCTCCATCAGCTTCGCTGGAAGCCCCATCATTGGACAACCGGCGCATAAGATCGTGCGCCGCGGCCTGGGGCAGGTAGCCGAGGGACGCCAGATCTTCCACAGTCTCACGGTGAACGACAATCTCCTTCTCGCCGCCCACTACGGGAACCGCAAGAAGGAGAAGCGGGCGGACGAGCTCAGTAAGCGAGTTTTCTCTCTCTTCCCGATACTCGAGGAGCGCAGGGACAAGCGCGCTGGCACTTTGTCCGGCGGGCAGCAGCAGATGCTCGCGATAGGCAAGGCCTTGATGGTCGAACCACGCTTGCTGCTCCTGGACGAGCCCTCCCTGGGACTGGCCCCCATCGTAGTGCGCGAGATCATGCGCGTGCTGGTGGAGCTGCGTCGGCAGGGGATGGAGGTCCTACTCATCGAGCAGAACGCGGCTGTGGCCCTGGGTATAAGCGACCGTGCCTACGTTCTCGAGAGCGGCCGCATCAAGCTCTCGGGAAGCGCCGCGGAGCTGGCACGCGACGAATCGGTCAAGGAGCACTACCTGGGAATGGGGGCGGCGTGGAACGGAATGTAATGGTGCCCATGCGCGACGGGGTGACCCTGGCCGTCGATGTCTTTCGCCCGCATGGCGAGTGCGCCTATCCAGCCCTCGTCGCCATGTCGCCCTATGGCAAGGACATCCAATCCTTGCCCCGACCGCCGCAGCCGGTGACCGCCCCCCTCTTCGGTCAAACGCGGTCCATCGAGGCCGGCGACCCACCTTTCTTGGTCTCGCACGGGTACGCGCTCGTGGTGGCCGACCTTCGGGGCACCGGCAAGTCGGGCGGCGACTACCGCGGGTGGATGAGCAAGCAAGAGGCCGAGGACGGCTACGACCTCATCGAGTGGGTCGCCGCCCAGCCCTGGTGCGACGGCAACGTCGGCATGAGCGGCATCTCGTACTTCGGAACGATCCAGCTGTCGGTGGCGGCCGAGCAGCCGCCTCATCTCAAAGCCATCATGCCCTGGAACGCGCCGGCCGATTTCTACCGCGAGTCCACCCACCACGGCGGTATCCTGCAGGTCTTCTTCGACATGCTCTACAGCCGCTACATCTCCGGCGGCGTCTCGGTCATGGCCGAGGACAAGACCTCCGATGAGCTGCGCAACCTGATCGAGGTGGCCAAGGCCGCGCAGCCCGAACTGGAGCTCTACTCCACCTTCTACCACATCCTCGAGAACCCCCGGGTATCGCCGTGCTGGTTTGACGTCCTTGCCAACCCGCTGGACGGCCCCTACTACTGGGAGCGCTCCGCCTGCCGCTTGTACGACCGGATCAAGGTGCCCTTCTACGCCTCGTCCGGCTGGTGGGCCTTCGCCCACATGCACCTGGTGGGCGCCTTCCGCAACTACGACGGCATTGACGCTCCCAAGAAGCTCCTCATCGACCGCCGGGCCGACATGGACAGCCCGCTGCCCGACTGGTACAACGAGGAAGTAGTCCGCTGGTACGACTACTGGCTGAAGGGCGTGGACACGGGCATCATGGACGAGCCGCCCATCCGGCTGTTCGTCATGGGTAAGAACGAGTGGCGCACGGAGCACGAGTGGCCGCTCGCGCGCACGCGCTGGAGCAAGCTCTACTTGCGCCGCTGGGAAGGGCTCTCGCCCGAGCCCGAGCCCGTTCCTGGCCGCCCGGACCACTTCGTCCAACAACCCCCGGACGAGACCGCCACTGTCCAAGGAGTCCGCTACTTGACGTCGCCCCTGGGCGACGCGATGGAGATCACCGGCCCGCTGGCCCTCTACTTGTGGGCGTCAATCGACCAGGACGACACCAACTGGCTGGTGTCCCTGCGGGACGTGGCCCCCGACGGCAGGATCTCGGACATTGCTCGGGGGTTCCTCAAAGCATCGCACCGAGCCCTCGACCCCGGGCTTTCGCAACCCTGGGAGCCTTACCACCCTCACGAAGCCTGCGTACCCGTCCCGCCTGACGAGCCCGTCGAGTATGCCATCGCCCTCAGCCCCACCGCCTACGTGCTTGCCCCCGGCCACCAAGTGGAGCTTGTCGTCAACTGCATGGACCATCCCCGTCACCCGGTAGCCCCGCCCACGGTGGGTCAGATCCACATGCCCTACCACATCTGCAGTCACCGGACAACGCTTCACCGGATCTTCCACGACGAGGAACACCCCTCGCACCTGCTGCTCCCCGTCATCCCGGCAACGGCCGCGCACGCGGCCGCACGCGATGACAGAATCTGAAGGCCGACCACGGCCATGACAAGGAGCTCTCATGGGATACCGCAACCTGCGTGAGTACCTGGCCGCTCTGGAGGCGGCTGGGAAGCTCCACCGGGTCACCCGCCCGGTAGACAAGGACTGGGAGATCTCGGCCGTGGCCCGGCGCGTCTTTCAGCGCATACCACCCGGCCAACGCCCCGCCCTGTTCTTCGAGAACGTCCAAGGGCAGCACCTTCCCGTCCTCGTGGGCGGCCTGGGAGCTTCCCGGCAGGTGTACGCCAAAGCACTGGGCGTGGAGGAGCGCGACATCTTCAACTCCTGGGCGCAAGCGCAGCTGGCGCCGCGGGAACCGGTGGTCGTGGCCGAAGGCCCCTGTCAGCAGGTTGTGGACCTAGACGAGGCGGCCAACCTGGAGAGCCTCCCCATCCCTATCTGGACGGCCGACCACGACCCAGCCCCCTACATCACGGCGGGCTCGGTGATCACCAAAGACCCGGACACGGGTGGGCGCAACAGCGGCTGCTACCGGGTCCAGCTGAAGGGCAGGCGAAAGCTTGGCATGTTCGTCTACCTTACCCACCACGCAGTGGCGCACATCGCGAAGCATGAGGCCCAGCAACAGGCGACCCCGGTAGCCATCGTCATCGGCGGGCCGCCGGTGGTAGGGCTCACGGCGGTGGCCGGCCTGCCCGCCGGAGTAGACGAGCTCGCGGTGGCGGGAGCACTGAATGGGGCTCCGCTCGAACTGGTCCGGTGCCGCACCATCGACCTGGAGGTGCCGGCGGAGGCGGACATCGTCATCGAGGGCCTCATCCGGCCCAACGAGCGCGAGCTGGAGGGACCTTTCGGCGAGTACACCGGCTTCGTGGGGCCCGCGGGGAGTAACTACGTGATCGACGTGACCGCCATCACACGCCGACGCGACGCCGTCTACCAGGCCTACATCAGCGAGATGCCTCCCTCGGAGTCTAGCTGCATTCGAGGCATCGGCCACGAAGTGGCCGTCTACCAGCACCTGCGTCACGTGCTCAACCTGCCCGTGACCGACGTGCACCTGCGGGAGGGCTCCGGCAGCGAAGCCATCGTGGTGGTGGCCTTGGACAAGCAGCATCCCAGCCAGCCGCAGCAGGTGGCCTGGGCTGTCTGGAGCTTTAATCCCACCTTGGGCAAGTACGTCGTGGTGGTGGACAGCAGCGTGGACGTCCGGAACCCCGACGCGGTCGACTGGGCCTTGAGCTTTTTCGTCCAGCCGGCGAAAGACATGGTTATATACGACCACACGCGCAGCGTGCTCCTTGACCCCTCCATCGCGCCCGCTAACACCCCGCAGGAGCAGAAAGCGGCCATGCTGAGTTCCAAAGTCTTCATCGACGCTACGCAGAAACACGCGTACCCCGCGCCCTCTCTGCCGCCGACCAAGCACCTGGACCTGGTGGACGGCCGCTGGGCAGAGTACGGGTTCAAGGAGGAGTGAGGGTGCGAAGCACACCCCGGCGATAGAGGATCTTCCACGACGGGACGCCATCTTCGTCGTGGTCGATCAGGCCAGGTCGGTGGATTCGGGGTTAGCGTTCCACCCATATGGCCCCCCCGATCCAGCACCAGGGTTCGGAGCAGACGCAAAGGCACCGTTCCGAGAATCCAACCTGCGTTCCGCCTATTGTAAAGAGGGGCGGCGTGCGGACACCGCCACGGCCACGCCCGCTACGCCTGGTACACCTATCGCTCCGGGGCCGCGTCCGGCGCCACCAGGAGCGTGTTGTCCCGGATGTCCTTCAGGTGGGCCTGGACAGCAGCCGGATCCACCCCGGGGGGTGCATTCACGGTGAACACCTGGTTGTGCACCTTCCCGGTGAGGGGTTGGCCCTCGAGAAAGAGACGAAGCTGAAGCTTACTGTCGTCCCAGGGAACCAGTTCACCGGCAAGTAGTAGTAGCCGGGCGGATGTCGCCTGAGAGAACCCTCCGCTCGACCTTGCGTTCAGCGCGCAACCCGCGGTTGAGGTAGTAGACGAGGCTGTCCGCATCCCTCGGGCACGTAATGGCTGTTCGTATCCGACGGTCGCGTTTCGGAAATGTAGATCGAGCGAGTTCATCAGTTCGCGACAGGCCTGCAGTGCACCCTCGATGTCTGCCCGGGAGCTTCCGGCTATGGAGTAGTCCAGCAACTGCATTGCGCGTCACCTTACCACCAAGGAACCTTGTGACTGTGTGCGGGGCCGGGATTACCCGGCCCCGCACTCTTCACTAACCGGTGAATGGGCGCCCCTACTGCCGGCGCGAGGTCTCGCTTACCGGTCTACCAGGGTTACGGTGAAAGGCAGGCTGGGGGTGGTCTGGCGCTTGTCGAACTGCGAGTTCACCACGATCAGCTTGCCCCCGCGCAGAGCCGCCGTGGTGGGGAAGGCGAAGGTGGGGTGGGTAATGGTCTCCTTCAGGCCGGCGCTTGTGAGGTGCGGGGAAAGTTCCAGCACCAGCGCGCTCGTGTGGTCTACCACGTAGAGGTCGAGCCCGTCGATGACCAGGCCGTCGCCGCCGGTGAGGCTGAGGTCTCCCAGATCCACCTCAGCGACCTCCCGCGTGAGCAGGTTGATACAGAAGAGCATGCCCGTATTGGACTGCACGGTGAGGACGTGGGCGCCATCCGCCATGAGGGCGATGCCGTTCAGGTTGGTACCCTCCTGGAACTGGATGGGGGTCCCTTCCAGCCTCAGCCAGTCCTCCAGGTTGCCCGGCGTCTGGGAGGGTTCCAGATCGGCAACCGGGATGCGGTAGATCACCGGGTCGCGGGAGTCGGTGATGAGAATATCCCCGTTGGGGATCACGGTCAGGTCGTTCAGGAAGGTCTCGTTCTCGCCCTTGCCGTTGCTGAAGCTGCGGATAAGCTGCCCCGAGACGGTGTCGTAGACCCACACCATGCCCGTCCTGCCCCCGGCGATGATGAGGCGGCCTTCCGCATCCACTTTCATGCCGATGGCGGTGGTGCGGCCCTCAGCGCCCCCAGGCAGGAAGATGCTTGCCTCCGGGTCGATGAAGTTGCCGCGGAAAATGGTCCCGTCGGTGGTGCTCCCCACGAAGAAGTCGTCGCTGGCCGCATCGTAGGCCACTCCTTCAGGAAACACCGCCTGCCCGGGCAGGGCCACCGTGGCGCGATTCGCCCGGATGAGCAAGGCGGCCCCCTGGATGCGGATGAGCTCCGCCTTGGGGCTGAGGTTACCGGCGCTGCCCAGCACGATCTTGGCCTGCACCGCGAAGGCTATCTCCTTCACCAGGTTGGGGCCCACCTGGGCGTCGTCGTTGAAGGGAGCCAGAATGGCGGCCGCCTCGGCGTCGGTGAACATGGTCTCCAGATTCTGACCCTCTTGCCGGGCCAGCCGGCGGGAGATGACAGCCACGCCCTGCTCCCGGGTTACGGTGGCCTCCGGGGCAAACCGGCCTCCGCCCACCCCTCCCACCAGCTGGGCCTGGGCGGCGGCCTCGATATACGGGAAGAAGGTGTGGGTGGCGGGGACATCCGTGAAGGTGGGGCTAGCCGGTTCAATGGGGAGGAGACCGAAGGCGTCCACCGCCATCTTCACGTACTGGCCCCGGGTCATGGGGGCGGAGGGCCGCCAGGTGTCGTCGACAAAACCGTCGGAGATGCCGGCCACCTGGGGCAGGATGACGTCGTAGGGGGCTACGACGGCGGCGTTCATGTCAGACCAGGAGAGGGCCTGGATCTGGCCGCGAATCTCCCCCGTGGGCTGCTGGCTGGTGTGAACGTTCACGTAGGTGTTTGCCGCCCGCATCTCCCGCCTCAGGTCGGCCATGGTCATCCCCTCCAGCGGCCCCACCAGGCTCGCCGCCGTCACGGTGCCCCGGGCCAGTAGGCCGGTGGAGACGCCGGGGATCAGTTGGGCCGGCGGTCCTTCCGGATAGAGCCACACTACCACCGGTCCATCCTGCCCGAGCGGCGCGAGGTGAATGTGGGCCATGGTCACGTTGCTGAGGTCGGCTACGGTAAGCTCGTAGTCGAGGCTCGCGCCGTCGGCTGCCAGGGTGAAGAGGGCCTGCCCCGAGCCCTCGGTGGTGACGTTGGGAGAGTCGATCAAACGGGCCTTGAAGATCTCCACTTGGGCCTGGGCTCCAGACGCGAAGGCCAGCACCAATAGGCCGGCAAGGACCATGAGGGCACACAGTCGCCTTTTCATGAGGGTCTTCCTCCCTTTCCCCGGGCATCCAAGAGGGATGCACCGCATAGCTATAGAACTCTCCTGCCAGCCCAGGTGGGCAGGCGGTTCTTGAATACCCTCAGAGAAGGGTGGCAAAACTAAAGGCCCAGCTCAACGGTGGCGGATATAGTGGAGTTGGAGTTGGAGTTGGAGTTGACCCGCTCTCGTGGACACCCGTATCCTTTAGTTCCAAGAAGTGTCCAAGAGATGGCAAAGACCCGTCCACCCTATCCCCCAGAGTTCAAGCGACAGATCATCGCGCTCCATCGGGCCGGCCGCACCATCACCGAGCTCGCCGAGAAGTTCGAACCATCCGATGTCACGATCAGAGATTGGATCCGCCAGGCCGAAGCCGATGATGGCCTGCGCACCGATGTGCTCACGACCGACGAGCACGAAGAGCTTCGTCGCCTGCGCCGGGAGAACCGCCAGCTGAAGATTGAGCGGGAGATCCTGGCAAAGGCAGCCGCCTGGTTCGCGCGGGAGACCGAGAAGATCCCACCCCAATCTACTTCTTCGTGAGCGAGAACCAGGTGCACTACCCCGTCGCCACCATGTGCCGCCTGCTGGGCGTCTCCCCCAGCGGGTACTACGCGTGGCTGACCCGCGGTCCTTCTGATCGTGACCTCGCCGACGAGTGGCTCCTCTCGCGCATCCGCCACCACCACGAGCGTTCCGACGAGACCTACGGGGCGCCCCGCATCCACGAGGAGCTGAAGGCCGAAGGTATCCAGGTAGGCAAGAAGCGTATCGCCCGGCTCCTGCGCCAAGCGGGTCTCCAGGGTGTCTCCCGGCGCCGCCGGTTCAGAACCACCCAGAAGGACCCCGCCGCTCGACCCCACGAGGACCTGGTAGATCGCAACTTCACCGCCCCGGGGCCCGACCGGCTGTGGGTATCGGATATCACCTTCGTCCCCACCTGGGCGGGTTTCCTCTTCCTGGCCGTGGTCCTTGACGCCTGGAGCCGGAAGATCGTGGGCTGGGCCATGGCGAACCACCTGCGCACCGAACTCGTGCTTGACGCCCTCGACATGGCCGTCTACCAGCGGCGGCCCGAGGGCGTCATCCACCACTCCGACCGGGGGAGTCAGTACACGTCTGTCGCCTTCGGGAAGCGCTGTCGGGAGGCAAGCGTGCGGCCCTCCATGGGTTCCCGGGGAGATGCGTACGACAACGCCATGTGCGAGAGCTTCTTCGCCACGCTTGAATGCGAACTCCTCGATCGACGTCGGTTCAAGACGCACGCCGAGGCCAAGATGGCCCTCTTCCAGTTCATCGAGGGTTGGTACAACCCCCATCGTCTGCACTCGGGGATTGACTACCTCTCTCCGGTAGAATACGAAAGGAGGCACATGGCTCTCGCTTCCTGAGGAAAGCGTTCAACTGTCCACGGAAGCGGGGCAACTCCAACTCCACTTCTCGATCACGGACTGCCGGGCTCTTGGGCTTACCTCAAGAATCTCGTAGTAGTTGACGACCACCTTGTTGCCGTAGCGATGCTGACGTCCTCCTTGAGCGCTTGCCCGTCGGCGACTCTCTGCATCTCTCGTTGGGCGTCAGCCTCTTCTTGGCAGCGCTTCTCTTCTGTACGGCGTCTGGCTTCCGCCTCCCCTTGCCGTCTCTGGTTCTCTTCTTCCCTTATCCTAGCGTCAGCTTCACCCGACCCTGGCTTGTCGACGACCTCGATGACCCCTCGTTGGATCAGTCTGCTGAGGTCGTCCTCGGCAAAAGCCCCGCCGCCACCGTGAAAGTCGCTGATGTAGAAGCCCAGCTCTCTCATCTTGTTGCGCCAGTGTTTCTGCTCTTCTGGAGGAGCGCTCAACTTCTTGCGAATATGGACTGTGAGCTGGCCGATCCCATCAGCCGTGAACTGGTTCCTGCCCTTCATACTCGTCCACCCAGAAGGGAACGCCTCTTACTTCAGGTCAAGGCAGTACCATATCATCAGCAACGGACGCTCCCTCCGACTGGTACTGGAGAGGCCCAGACCGGCACGTAGGTAAGGTCTGGCGGCCGGCAAGGCGGGCGGAAATGCCGAGCGACGACGTCATCCGAGGGCTTGCACCATGGCGAGATGGTGAGGCCGTGGAGCACCCTTCCGCGGCCGCCCCTACTCAGCCCCACCCCGTCATCGTGCCGCTCACGCAGTGGATCCACCCGGTCGGCTGGTTGAGCGCCCAGGAAGCCCGGGGGTCAAAAGCGGCACCCGGCCTGATGGCTTCGGCCACATACGTGCGGATGTCAGGAGCGAGGCGCCAGCTCGACCTACGCGAGAAGGTCATTGATCCGGCGCTCCTCTGCCTAGCGGCGCTCCTTTGCCTCTGGCGGCCTGGCGTCGTGTATGCCTCTTACCCCGGCGCCTTCCCCGTTTCCCGGGTAGCTCTGCCAAGAAGCGGCCATGCAGGCCGCGGGGCGCTGTTAGTCTGCTCAGAGCCAGTCCCGGCGGCGGAAGAGCAGGTAAAGGCCAACGGACACGCCGACCATTAGGGCTGCGGAGACCACGACGCCCCAGTTGTTGCCGAAGCCGGGATAGGGAACGTTCATGCCGTAGTACCCAGTGATAAGGGCGGGTACGGCGATGATGGCCGCCCAGCCACTGACCTTCTTGACAATCAAGTTCTGGCGGTAGTCCCGCAGGCTCAGATTCGTCTCGACGATGGTGCCTGCCAGGTCCCGTAGCGAATCGGACGACTCGGTGACCCGCAGGATGTGGTCGTAGACGTCCTCGAAGTAGGGATAGAGGTGCTCCGAGACGGCTGCCTGCTCGCGCCGCATGAGGCTACTGACCGCTTCGCGCAGGGGCACGACCAGACGGTGGAAGCGAACCATGGCACGGCGCATGTCGAACCACTGCCGCTGCTCGGACAGATCGAGGGGTTGCCCCGAGAAGATCCCGTCGCTGACCTCCTGATAGTAGGTGTCGAATACCTGCACGGCGTCGAAGTAGCCGTCGACGACCACATCGAGCAGGCCGTAGAGCAAGAAGCTCACCCCGTGGGTAGCGAGGTCGGGCGAGCGATCCCAGCGAGAGAGCACGGGATCCAAGGGGAACCCATCGTCCTTGCGCACGGTGATGAGCCAGCGCTCGTTGATGAATGCGTCGATCTCGGTCTCGTCGAGCGCGCCGGCCTCGATGTCGACCCGCACGGCATGGCAGGTTAAGAACAGGTGCGTCGCGTAGCGATCGAGCTTTGGCCGCTGGTGGGGCCCGAGGGCGTCTTCGACGGCGAGCTCGTGCAGGCTGAGCTCGTCGGCGAGCTCGTGGAGCTGCGCGATCGAGGGGCCGCAAAAGTCCACCCACACGACGGTGTCGGGCTCATTAAGGCACTCCGATACGTCGGCGACGGGAAAGCCCTCCGCGTGGAGCACACCCTTGCGGTACACCCTGGTCATGGCATCGCCCATGTCATTCCTCCATGCTCACGGCCGTGACCCTTGAGGCGATCGAATCGGTCACGGCCTCTTCGATCATGCAGCGGGGTCAGAATACACCGCCGCCTCGCCGCTTGCGGCCTCGTCGCCAGCTGTCCGGCCGCCCGCGGATACTGTTTCGGGAGCTCCACGAGGACGAGCGAGGCCCTGACCCTACCACGGGGGTCGAGGATGCGACACTCCGCGTGATCGAGATCCGATCACGGCAACGAGCTACCGTCTCGTCACTGACGCAGGTTTAGACTCAGCACACGCCTGCTGCAACTCCCGGCCTCGGCAGTGTCGCTCATGCCCAGCCGCGCGGTGACCTTTCGCGGGGTAGTTGTTAGCTTCACCATGAACGGATGGTGTACAGGCGGAGCATCCCACTCCATCCCCCACGCGCCATCACGAACCATTCGCCCCCCTTCTCGTGATCGCTGCGCGATCCTGTACCGAGGGCGGCTTTTCGTTAGCGGCCCCAGGCGTGAGGCCCCAGCTCGGTTCGCAAGGCGGCACCTTTGTTACTCTCAGGCAGGCGGTGGGTAGCATAAAAAAACACATTCACGGGACCCAGGGAGAAGCAGATGAAGGCTGTAGTCGTAACCGAGGCTGGTGGCCGAGCGCAGCTCACAGAGGTTCACGCCCCCGCCCCGGCGCCGGGCCAGATCCGCGTCCGTCTAGTTGCCGCGGGCGTCAACCCAGTGGACGGCAAGAGTGCCTCTGGCGCATATGGTGACGTTCCCTACCCCTTCGTGCCGGGGACAGACGGCGCCGGCATAGTAGACTTGGTGGGCGAGGGCGTCACCCAGTTCTCAATGGGTGATCGAGTCTTTGGGCGACTGCAGGTGGCCATGGGCCAGGGCACCTACGCGGAATACTCCCTTGCCCCTGAGGGGGGGGTTGTCGCTCTTCTCCCCACCGGACTCGATTTCGTCACGGCTGCCGCCCTTCCGGTGGCGGGCCTCACCGCCATGGGCCTCCTCGAGGAGTTGGAGATGGGTCCAGGGGCGGCTCTACTCGTTGTGGGCGCGACCGGCGGCGTCGGCGGTTTCCTCACGCAACTCGCGGCTCGCGCCGGCATGGAGGTCATCGCGACCGCAGACCCCGCGCTTGCCCCGCGCATGCACGAGTTGGGAGCCAGGCACACGGTAGACCATCACTCCTCGGAACCCCTGGCGAGCCAAGTGCGGGCTGTCCGCCCTGAAGGCGTTGATGCACTCATCGACCTCGTCGGGGACCGGCTGACTATCACATCTCTGCTTGAGCTTCTGCCCTCGGCGGCCGTCGTCTTGTCGACGGCTGGAGGAGCAGACGAAGAGGTGCTGCGCGCCCGAGGTCTCTCGGGCGGGACATTCAGGCGTCGAGCCACCCGAGAGATGCTGGAAGAGCTAGGCAGACTTGTAGCAGAGGGGCACATAAGCGTTCCCTTGGAAAGAGTCCTCCCTTTGGCGCAGGGTCCAGACGTGCTAGCCGAGAGCACAAGCGGGCACCTGCACGGCAAGACAGTCCTCACCATTCCCTAGCCCGAGGCGATGATCGCCCCTCTTCGGCGAGGCCGGCATACATCGGTACGGGCTCGCTCAGTCGGACCCCTTCAGCGTCGATGCTTCACTCTCTGAAATGCACGATCTGTTGATGGTGCACAGCTTGGTCTCAAAGCCAAGAGGCGCGCCGTTGCCGGCGGGTTTCCCGTTTGCCTCTGCAGCTGCATTCTTCGGTGGGCGACCTCTTCCCCTGGGGGGCGGCGGTTCGGCTGGAGTCAGGGTGTGGTCAGGCACAACTGCGCTCCCGTTCTCTGATGAGTTCCGCCGGCCCGTCGAAAGGAACCGGTCATGTCCACGAGTTGGACACGTTCCATGCACATGTCCATAACTATGGATTTTCTGGACATGTTATGCGACGAGACCAATTCATGCCCATGTCAATTCGAGAGCAACTCAAACAACCGAGTGTTCAGGTAGAGAGTCTCGCGACCCACCTGCTGACTCTCTAGAACGCCGATCTCCTCCAGTTGATGGAGGTACGCTGCCGCCGTCTTTCGTTCGGCGATGCCCGCTTCCACCAGGAACTGAACCTTGGCGTACGGCTGGCGGAACACAATATCAATCACATCCTTTGAGGATGCCCGGCCAGGAAGAACCTTCGCCAGCTCGACCGTTTCGGCCATGAGATCCCTGATCGCGAGAATGCGTCTGCGCGTGAAGTCGGCCGTCTCCTCGACAGCTTCGAGCATGTAGAGGATCCATGGCTCCCAGTCGCCGGACTCCGTCACTCCGCGGAGACACCGATAGTAGTCCCGCCTGTGGTCGATGATGAACTTGCTCAGATAAAGCACCGGCATGCCCAGCAGGCCGCACTGCACGAGGTAAAGCACGTTGATGATGCGTCCGGTGCGCCCGTTGCCGTCCAGGAAAGGATGAATGGCCTCGAACTGATAGTGAGCCACAGCCAGTTTGATCAGCGGGTCGACCGTGTCAAGAGCGTGGATGTAGTCCTCAAGGTTAGTAAGCTTGTCCCGAATGACCGACTCACCCTCGGGCGGTGTATAGATCACTTCCTGCGTGGCGGCATCAGCAATTGTCGTGCCCGGAGTCCGCCGTATGCCGGCCTGGTTCCCCTTGATCGTCTGAACGATGGTGACGAAAAGGTTTGTCGTCAACAGGGGTCGATTCTTGAGGGCCGTATAACCGAGCCACACAGCTTCCCTATACCGCAATACCTCTTTGGTGGCGGGATCTACCGGGCCACTCTCCGCGGTAAACGCCTTGAACAACGCGTCGTTGGTCGTAACGATATTCTCGATCTCAGAACTGGCCCTGGCTTCTTGGAGAATGAGACTGTCGATCAGCATTGCCTGGTTGGGGATGGTCTCCCCCAACCCCTTCAGCTCGGCGAGGGATCGCGACGCAGCGACCGCCCTTCGCAGCACGGCCTTGGTCTCAACTTCCGTCGCTGGGGGGAGCAACGGTAGGTCGTTGTGAGGTATGTGAGGATCGAAGCTTCTCATACAGGCCACCCCAATTCCTCCAGGATCCGACGGATGCTCTCCTCGAGCTTCCGGCCCTCCTCCATCTGTTCGGCCAGTTGGTGCGTCAGCCACTTCACTCTGTGGCTGCCATCCATCGTACAACACTGTCTGGACATAAAGGAGCGCGGCCCGGTAGCGCATCGTTTGCCCGTACCTCCGCGCCCCCCGCC
>CAZDGO010000008.1:0-20541 GCA_964504825.1 uncultured Gaiellales bacterium | reverse complement strand
CGGCAGCATGCGTGTCGCCCGGGTCCACATCGGGGAACACGCCCGCGGCCCACGCGACTCCCGCAATGATGAGTAGAGCCACAACCGTGAGCAAAGCGATCATGGTCGTGCGTTTCCGTCTGGTCATCCTATCCTCCTGCTGAGTTTCGTATCTCCCCTCTTGAATCGAGGGTCCTTGACCCCGGCCCCAGACAAAATGAGGTTGGGTGCCTGCGTGGTCGGGGTAACTGCAGCGTCGATGCACTTTCAACCCAAAGGCATCCCCCCTTTCCCCGAATGCAAACGGCACAATGCGTGCATAGCGCTCTAGTTCCCCCGCTGACGCTTTCTCCGGAACAAGATTTCCCCACCCAGTTCTGAAGAAGGCAAGTCATCAAACGGGACCCGAGTTCTGGCCTACCGCCGACCCCGCCCGGGAACTGCAGGCAAGGAATCCCCTGGCGCCATACAACGCCTTTTCTACTGGGCGCCCGGCGCACTGTCAACGGCAGTCCGCTACCGCTCTACCCCCGTGTCCCCTCGGGTCAACATGATAAACGCACAACATGCTGCTAAGAAACGCTTCAGGCGTCGAACATATTCTCCTGCGGAAGCCTCTGCGGGGCTCTTCCGGACCACACGTCCGGACTGCCTAGACCGCCGACTTCTTGGTCTTCTTGGGCAGAAACCAGGTCAGCACGCCGACCACGGCGACGACGCTCAGGATAGTGTACGTGGCGGAGAGGCTGACACTGAGCAACCAGACGCACAGCGACGACCGCTTCCACCGGGCAGCAGACCGCAGCGGTAACCGAAACCGACATCGAGATCGCGAAGAAGAAAGTCGCCGCTGGCCGAGCCTCTCGCGCCGCCGCCCGGGCCAATCTCACCAACGGGGAACTCAGTCTGCGACAGGCCAAAGAGACCGCCAACGAACGCACCGTGACCGCCCCCGCGGCCGGAAGGATCGCCGTGCTCTCCGCCCAGGAAGGCCTGTCCTTGGGCTCTTCAAGCGCCAGCGCGAGTTCCTCTCAAGGCTCAGGTCAGGGCACCACCAGCGGAGTGCAGTCCTCTCAATCGGCCGCTACCATCGTCGATCCTGGGTCGATCAGCGTCGTGGTCCAATTGAACGAAGTGGATATCCTCGGGTCTCGCGGCGGGCGACAGCGTCGTGACGCAGACGGTCGATCCGAACGCCACCGCAACCACACTCCGTTCCGGGCAGGGCGGTTTCGGGGGAGTGGGCGGAGGGTTCATACCCGGCGGCGGGCCACCGGGAAGATGACCGGGACACCAGACTCGCGATGATCGACTACCGCAACATCACCAAGGTCTACAGCAATGCCGGGGCCGAGACGGTAGCGCTGCGCGGTGTCTCGTTCACCGTAACCGAGGGCGAATACGTGGCGATCATGGGCCCCTCCGGGTCGGGAAAATCCACGCTGATGCACATCATCGGCGCGCTCGATACACCCACTACAGGGGAGTACTTCTTCGTTGGTCGAGACATGTCGACGCTGCATGACGAGGAACTCGCCGATGTGCGACGCGAACACATCGGTTTCGTGTTCCAGTCCTTCAACCTCCTCCCTCGGGCGCCGGTGCTCAGAAACGTGACGCTGCCGCTGATCTACGCCGGAGTGAGCCGCGCCGAACGCACGGAGCGGGCGCAGCAGGCCCTCCGCAGCGTGGTCATGGAAGAGTCGCACTGGGATCACCGCTCGAACCAGTTGTCTGGAGGACAGATCCAGCGGGTGGCGATCGCCCGGGCCCTGGTGATTAATCCGGACCTGATCCTGGCCGACGAACCCACAGGCAACCTCGACACCGCCACCGGCGAGATGGTGTTGCGCACCTTCGAGACTCTGCACGAGCAAGGGCACACGATCATGCTCATCACTCACGAAGCCTCCGTTGCCGACCACGCCCGACGGGTGATCCGGATCCAGGACGGTCTTATCGTCAGCGACGAGCGCCGCAGGAGGCCCGTCGTGACCGTCCCCATGGCGGCCGCGGTCAACCGTGACGTGGACAGTTCCGGAGCGCCGGCGTGAAATTCAGCGACACATTCGAAGAAGCCTACACCGCCCTCTCGGCGAACAAGGTACGCTCCGGCCTGACCGTGCTCGGCATCGTCATCGGCATCGCGTCCGTCATCTCTCTGGTGGGTATCGGGCAGGGCGCGAAGCAGTCGGTAGAAGCCAGCATACAATCGATAGGCTCCAACCTCGTCATGGTCATGCCCGGTGTCCAGCGCGGCGGCGGAGTCAGTAAAGGTCGAGGCTCGGCCCGCACGTTGACGTTGGAGGACGCAACAGCGACGCGAACGCGGTCTCGCTCGCAGTCGCCGTCGCGCCGGACCTTTCGAGTCGCTACCAGGTAACTGCGCGGGGAACCAACACCAACACCCAAGTCATCGGCACGGAGCCTTCCTACACCGAAGTGCGGAACCTCGAGATCCTGGAAGGCGCCTTTCTCAGCCAGGAGCAGGTGAGGGCGGCGACCCGTGTGGCAGTGATCGGCCCCAACGTCCGCGACGATCTGTTCGGGGCGCCCGACCAGGGCGGGCAGGACCCCATCGGCCAGACCATCCGCATCAAGAACATAGGCTTCAAGGTCATCGGCGTGACTAAGGCAAAGGGGGGGGCAGGTTTCTCAAGCCCGGACGACGCGGTGTACGTGCCTCTCACAACCGCGCAGCGGGCCCTCGCGGGAGGAGGCTCGTATGTCTCCACGATAAGCGTGCAGGCGGGTCGCAGAAGCAGATGACGCAGCTGCAGACCGACATCGCGAACCTGCTGCTGACGCGTCACAAGATCTCCGATCCCACATTGGCCGACTTCTTCGTGCTCAACCAGGCCGACATCGCGCAGTCCGCCACCAGCATCACCGACACCCTCACCCTCCTCCTCGCCGCCATTGCCGGCATCTCGCTGGTCGTCGGCGGCATCGGCATCATGAACATGATGCTGACCACGGTGACCGAACGGACATGCGAGATCGGCCTGCGCAAGGCCATCGGGGCGAAGAAGCGCGACATCAGCCTGCAATTCCTCACCGAGGCGGTGCTCCTCACATTCATGAGCGGCGCTATTGGAGTCGCGCTCGGCTGGTTCCTCGGCTACGCGCTGAAGGCGACGGTGAACCTGCCTTCGAAGATAACGCCGCTCTCCGTAGTGCTTGCCTTCGGCGTATCGGCCGTTATCGGCATCGCGTTCGGTTTCTACCCCGCCCGACGGGCCGCGGGACTCAACCCCCTAGAAGCGCTCCGATATGAATGACACCGTCGCCGCCGCACGCATAGGCACGACCGCATACAACAGAGAGGGGATCTAGATGAACAAGTGGTGGCCGGCGGTGATCGCGATTGTGGTGGTCGTCGGAGCCGGCGCCTTCTACGGGGGCATGCGCTACGGCGAGAACAAGACTTTGAACAACCTCACGCCCGAGCAGATCGCCCAGGCGTTCCAGCGGGGAGGCGGAGGCTTCCCCGGGGGCGGTATGCCCGATGGAGGATCCGCCGGCCAGGCCGGCGGCCGGCGCAACGGAGCCGCGGGCGGCGGTTTCGTGAACGGAGACATCGTGAGCAAAGACGCACAGAGCGTCACGGTGAAGCTCCCCGACGGCAGCACCAAAATCGTCTTCTACTCGGCCTCGACTACCGTGTCGAAATCGGCGACGGGCACCGCCGCCGACCTGACGGCCGGCACGGGAGGCTGCCTTCGGCGCTGGGCCCCCCTCCGGGCGCCGGCGCGACGCCGACCACTACGGCGCCCTGACCTAACCTCCGATCGCACTCCAGACAGCGGGCGCCTACTTCACCAGCGACTGCACCCAGGGCAGCACGAAGGTGAAGGCGAACGCCACGCTCACCACATACATAAAGGGGTGGATCTCCCGAGCTTTGCGGTGGAACAGCTTGATCAGCGTATGACTGATGAAGCCGAATCCGATGCCATAGCTGATGTTGTAGGTGAGAGGGATCCCCACGACGATCAAGAAGGCCGGAAAGGCCTCCTCGAAGTCCATCCACGGGATCTCGCGCACGGTGCGCATCATCAGGAAGCCGACCACGATCAGAGCGCCGGCCGTGATGGGATAGACGTAGTAAGCGCCGTCGGGAGCGGCGAAGCCCGAACCGACCAGAAGCGTGTACTGCGTCCCATTGGGGATGGTGTAGCCGCCACCGACCATGGCCACGATGGGCACAAAGAAGGCGCCTATGGCAAAAAGGACGGCGGTCACCGTGCTGGTCAGGCCGGTCCGCCCTCCCTCGGCTACCCCGGCCGCGCTCTCGATGTACGTGGTGATGGAGCTGGCGCCGAACAGACCGCCCATGGCAGTCGCGACGGAGTCGACGCCCAAGATGCCCCGGATGCCGGGCACATTGCCGTCCTTGCCGACGAAGCCCGCCTGCTCACCCACGGCCACGACGGTGCCCATGGTGTCGAAGAAGTCGGTGAGCATGATGGCAAACAGGGCCATGAGCAACACCGGAGTGAAGATCTGGGTGATGGCGAGGCTGCCGCCCACCGATTGGAACGGTGCGCCGAAGCTCGAGAAATCCGGAGCGGCGACCACTTTCGAGGGCAGGTCGGTAACGCCGAGGAGCAGTGCAGCGGCCGTGGCCACGAGGATGCCCCAGAGGATGTCGCCCCATATCTTGAGGGCCATGAAGACGAGGATGGCCAGAAGGCCGATGATCGCCACCCACACGTGCCGCTGGGTGAAGTCGCCGAGCGAGACCAAGGTGATGGGGGCCGGTCGGATGAAGCCCCCCTCGTTGAGCCCGATGGTAGTGATGAACAGGCCGATGCCCACGCCGATGGCCCGCTTCAGGTTCAAGGGGATGGCGTGCATGACCGCCTCGCGCAGCCCGGTCAGCACCAGGATCAGGATGATGACGCCCTCGGCGAAGATGACCGACATGCCCACCTGCCAGGGCACGTTCGCCTGCTGGAAGCCGATGACCGAATAAGTCACCACTGCGTTCAAGCCCATACCGGAAGCCAGGGCAAGGGGCCGGTTACTCACGAGGCCCATGCTGAGCGTCATGAGAGCCGCCCCCAGGGCGGTGGCCGTCGCGGCCGCGGGGAACGGAACGCCGGCCGCGGAGAGGATGCCGGGGTTGACGAAGATGATGTAGGCCATGGTCATGAAGGTGGTCAGCCCCGCGACCACCTCCGTCCGTACACTCGTGCCCCTTTCCCCGAGGTGGAAATAGCGATCAAGCGCGTGCACCGAGAACCTCCTTGTGTCGTTGACTGAGGCGACGGCCCTGTCACATCCACGGCGCCCATCATACGTCTCCCGGTGGATGTCACTCAACAGTGTCTTGCACTCGGGAGGACGCGTCGCCTATTCCGCGGGCCGACTAGGATCAGGAGTCCGCTGGCGGCGTAGGAGCTGAATGCCGTGGCTCCGAACATGTTGCGGTTCTTGAATTCCCACATCCCGGCCAGCAGCTGCACGAGACCTCCGTAGAACCAGGCCAGGCACAGGAAGACCGGCTCCGCGGCCTTGTCTAGAATGCCCGCGTTGAAGACGCTCAGAACGAAGGTGGTCATGGCAAATGCCGCGAGACCCAGGGATCCTGGGTCGGCGATCGTCTTTTGGTCGGTCACAGTGAGCTCCTTTCGCATCGCCCGCACCCGTGGACGGCTGGAGGATTCGTCGCGGCGGGCGCCCAACGACGAGTAACATTGCGCTGATTTTCACAATCTTGTGTGTGCGCCCCAGCCGCTTCTTGGTCTCACTCGGCCCTCGGTCCACGGCACTTCCCCAGTGTCGTCAACCTGAACACCCTCGTTCCCGGGCCCTTTCGCCCTCAAACCACCCGGCGTGGTCAGAACTCGCTGCCAGACGGACCTTCACCGCTCGGGGGGCGCGCCCAGGCCGGCACGCCGAAGAGACGTTCGACTCCGAAAAGGTCCGTGTCTACCTGGGGTCGGCGCCGAGTAGGCGTGCCCGCCCTCCAGCCAGCAGGGTGACCGGACACGGGGCCGCGCCCATACCGAGCGCAGGGAAAGCGCGTTATACTGCAGGCACTCATGGGCAGGAGAGCCGATCTCTCCTCGATTCCCATAGCGTCCAGCGGCGATCTGGCATGGCGTCGGCAGCCGTCTCCACGGGAGCGCAGGAAGCCGTGAAACGAAGCATGAAAGGTCAGGCACTCGCGGCCCTCTTCCTGCTCGCCTGCCTGCTCTTCAACTATCCGTTGTTGTACCTGTTCAACGCCTCGGCCTTGGCGCTCGGCGTCCCGGTACTTTACCTGTACCTTTTCGTGGCTTGGGCGGTCGTCGTGGCCCTCATGGCGTACGTCGCGGAGCGGTAGACGTCCTGAGCGGCTTGTCGGGCAGGGGGGTTGGATGTTCCGGGTCTGGGTGATCGCGCTGGTCGCGGCGGCCTATCTCGCCGTCCTGTTCGCCATCGCCTACTACGGCGACAAGCGGGCCGACCGGGGCCGCAGCATCATCGCCAACCCGTACATCTACTCGTTGTCGCTCGCCGTGTACGCCAGCTCGTGGACCTTCTACGGCAGCGTGGGGCGGGCCGCCAGCAGCGGCATCGGGTTCCTACCGATCTATCTCGGTCCCACCCTGATGGCGGCGCTGTGGTGGCTGGTCCTGCGTAAGATCATCCGCATCAGCAAGACCTACCGCATCACGTCCATCGCCGACTTCATCTCCTCGCGGTACGGCAAGAGCACGCGACTCGCCGGCCTGGTGACGGTCATCGCCGTGGTCGGCATCGTGCCCTACATCTCGCTGCAACTCAAGGCGATCTCCAACAGCTTCACCATCCTGTCCCACTCTTCGGCTCTCACCAGCACGGCGACGGCGGGGCTGGTCACACCCTGGCGGGACACCACGCTCTATGTCGCCCTGCTCCTGGCCGCGTTCACCATCCTCTTCGGCACTCGCCATCTGGAAGCCTCCGAACGGCACGAGGGCATGGTCGCCGCCATCGCGTTCGAGTCGCTGGTCAAGCTGCTGGCCTTCCTGGTCGTAGGCATCTTCGTCACGTTCGTCATGTACGGCGGCTTCGGCGACCTGTTCGGCGACGCGGCAGCCATCCCCACCCTCCGGCCGCTGATGGGTTTCGGCGAGGCCACGGGAACGTTCGGCAGCTGGGCCTGGCTACTCTTCCTGTCCATGCTGGCGATCATGTTCCTTCCCCGACAGTTCCAGTTGTCGGTGGTCGAGAACGTGGACGAGAACCACGTGAAGAAGGCCATGTGGCTCTTCCCCCTCTACCTTCTGGCCATCAACGTGTTCGTGCTCCCCATCGCCTTCGCCGGCCTCCTGCAGTTCCCCTCCGGCCAGGTCGAGCCGGACTACTTCGTTCTCGCCCTCCCCATGAGCCAGAACCAGCCACTCGTCGCCCTGCTGGTCTTCATCGGCGGCCTGTCGGCCGCCACGGGCATGGTCATCGTCGAGACGATCGCCTTGAGCACCATGGTGTGCAACGATCTGGTCATGCCCCTCCTCCTGCGAATGGGCCCGTTGGGCCTCAACCGCCGGACAGACCTCAGCCCCCTGCTGCTAGGCATCCGCCGAGGCGCGATCGTCGTCATCCTGCTGTTGGGCTACACCTACTTCCGGCTCGCCGGCGAGGCCTACGCGCTCGTCTCTATCGGCCTGATCTCGTTCGCCGCCGTCGCCCAGTTCGCGCCCGCCATCCTAGGGGGGATCTTCTGGAAGGGCGGCACTCGCCGTGGCGCCCTTGCCGGCTTGAGCGCAGGGTTCGCCGTGTGGATCTACACCCTGCTGCTGCCCTCGGTCGCCCAGTCCGGCTGGTTGCCCGCCAGTTTCCTCGAACATGGGCCGTTCGGCGTCGAGATGTTGAAGCCCCTCGAGCTGTTCGGCCTGCGCGGTCTGGACCAGATCACGCACGCCCTACTGTGGAGCTTGCTCGCGAACATCGGGCTCTACGTCGGCCTGTCGTTGACGGGGCACCAACGGGCGGTCGAGCACAGTCAGGCCGCCCTCTTCGTCGATGTGTTCCAGCGTACGCGGGGCAGGCAAGACGAGTCGCTCTGGCGGGGGACGGCGCAGGTGCAGGATCTGTTCTCGCTGGTCACCCGCTTCCTGGGCAAGGAACGGGCCGGCGAGGAGTTCGCGGCGTACTGTCGCCGGCACGACGTGACGTCCACGGACGACCTTGTCGCCGACGCCGAGTTGGTCCATTTCGCCGAGCGACTGCTGGCCGGGGTCATCGGCGCGGCCTCAGCCCGGATCACCGTAGCCTCGGCGACTAAGGAGGAGGAGCTTGGCATCGACGAGGTGATGTTCATGCTGGACGAGGCGTCCGAGCTCATTGCCTACAGTCACCAGCTCCAGCAGAAGTCCAGGGAACTCGAGGCTACCTCGGCCGAGCTGCGTGCGGCCAACGAGCGGCTGCTGGAGGTCGACCGGCTGAAGGACGATTTCGTCTCCACCGTCTCGCATGAGCTGCGCACTCCTCTCACCTCGATCCGCTCGTTCTCGGAGATCCTCCACGATCATCCCGAGATGGAGGAGCAGCAGCGCATGAGATACTTGGGTGTCATCGTCAAGGAGAGCGAGCGGCTGACCCGCCTCATCAACCAGGTGTTGGACCTGGCCAAGATCGAGTCCGGCCAGGCGGAGTGGCAGGTCATCGACCTAGATCCGATGATGGCCATCGACGATGCGCTCACCTCCACCGGTCAGCTCTTCGAGGAAAAACACGTTCGCTTGGACGTGTCCGTGCCGGCCGAGCTTCCCCTGGTCAGGGGCGACCACGACCGGGTCGTGCAGGTGCTCATCAACCTCCTCTCCAACGCCGTCAAGTTCAGCGAGGAGAACACCGGCCGCGTGCAGGTCGCCGTGAGCGTACCCCCTGGATACGTGCAGGTGAGCGTACGCGACAACGGCCCGGGCATCAGGAGTGAGGAGCAGGGGATGATCTTCGAGAAGTTCAGACAGGCGGGAGACACCCTGACCGAGAAGCCGATGGGCACCGGGCTCGGCCTGCCGATCAGCCACCACATCATCACGCACTTGGGGGGTAGACTGTGGGTCGAGAGCGTGGCGGGCGAGGGTTCGGTCTTCAGCTTCACCCTGCCGGTCGTCGGAGGGCCCACACCGGGCGACACCGGCGAGCCGGCATCGGCGGCCCTCGCTCTGCAACCGGAGACCAGACCGTGACCACGGGGCGAGCGGGACGGAGGCAGCGCTGATGGAGGTAGGGAGGACGCTGATGGAGGTAGGGAGGATTGGGAAAAGGATACTCATCGTCGACGACGAGCCGAACATCGTCACCTCGCTGGAATTCCTCATGGAGACGAACGGCTACAAGGTACGGATCTCCCGCGACGGAGAGGACGCTCTGAAGCAGGTGGAGGCGTTCTCGCCTGATCTCATCCTGCTTGATGTCATGATGCCGCTGCGGAACGGCTTCGAGGTATGTCAGAATATCCGCGAGAAGGCTGCTTGGCGGCACATCAAGATTGTCATGCTCACGGCCAAGGGGCGCGACACCGAGGCTGCGAAGGGACTGGCTTTGGGTGCCGACGCCTACATCACCAAGCCCTTCTCGAACAAGGAGATGGTGGCCACGGTCCGCAGCCTCCTGGGCGACGATTGAGCGGAGGGTAGGGCCGGACATGAGCGAGCGGTTGCGTTTCGGCCTTGCGTTGGCGGTGCTCTCGCTCGTCATGGGGGGGGTCTTCTGCGGCGGGGGTGCTCTCGTCTACTCGGCCATCGACCCTCCCGCTCGGTCTGCCGTCCTGGACGCGCTCGCCGATCGCCTCGGCCTAGTGGTCGTCCTTGCGGTGATCACCCCGCTCGGCTTGGCGCTACTGCTCCGCTCCGTCTTCGAACGGTACGTCTGGGTACCGCGCAGACTGGTCCAGGAGGCCGAGCTCATGCTGACCGCCAACCCGGCCCATCGGGTGGCCTTCCCCGCGACGGATGTGGCCGGCGGGCTGGGAACAATGGTGAACCGGTTCGCGGACCGGGTGCAGGAGCTGCAGGCCGACGTGGAGGCCCGCATCGCGGACGGGCGGGCCGATCTGGAGGAGGAAAGGAACCGGCTGGCGGCCCTGATGTCCCAGCTCACCATGAGCGTGCTGGTGTGCAACATCGAGGGAAGCATCCTGCTGTACAACCCGCGGGCGAAGGAGCTGCTCGCCCGACCCTCCGGAGAGCCGGGGACCGCTCGGCCCCTCGTCGGCCTGGGACGATCGGTGTTCGGCATACTCGACCGGGGTGTGGTGCTCCACGCATTGGAGAACCTGCACCACCAGTCCCTCGCGGGGAAGGAGAGCCTCGTCTCGCAGTTCGTGGCGTCGACCAAGGCGGGCTACCTGATCCGCGTGCAGATGGCTCCCGTCCTTGACAGTCGACGCGAGCTCACGGGATTCGTCCTCACTCTCGACGACATCACCCGGGCACTCAAGATCGACCAGGAGAGGGAGCTGCTGATCCAGTCGTTCACCGAGCACACCCGGTCTGCGCTCGGGAACATACGGGCCGCCATCGAGAACCTGATCGACTACGCCCACATGGATCCACGGCGCCAGGTACGCTTCCTAGACATCATCCGGGACGAGGCCGTCGCGTTGAGCAGAGAGCTCGACGAGACCACGACCGAGTTGACGGCCCGGGGGAAGACGCTGTGGCCGCTCGAGGACGTGCGGGGGAGCGACCTGCTCTCCTCTATCCAGCGGCGCCTCGAGAGCCGCGTTCATCTGCGGGTACGCAACGAAGGGGCGGACCCCACCCTCTGGTTGAAGGTCGACAGCTTCAACGTGTCTCAGGCCGTCACCTACCTGGCCGTGCGGCTGAGTGAGGAGCTGGGCATCGAGGAGGTGAGCCTGACGCTGGGGCGCAGCGACCGGATGGCCCATATCGACCTCTCGTGGAGCGGGGCCCCGCTCCTTCAGCTGGAGAGCGTCCTCGCGTGGGAGAACGAGCCCATGAACACGGCCGCCGTGGCCTGCGCCCTCACCCTCAAGGAACTGACCGAGCGCCACGGCGGCGAGGTGTGGTACCACGGCGACCGGCTTACCCGCCATGCCTACATCCGCCTGCTCCTTCCGGTCTCGGAGCCGGGAGAGGCACTGACCGTCCGTCCCTTGGCCGAGAGCCGCCCCGTCTACTACGACTTCGATCTCTTCAGCCAGTTCGGCCAGGATCACGAGCTGGACGAGCGGCGGCTCACCGACCTCACCTACACGGTGTTCGATACTGAGACGACCGGGCTGGAGCCGTCTCGCGGCGACGAGATCCTCTCCATCGGCGCCGTGCGGATCGTCAACAACCGGCTGCTCCAGTCCGAGGTGTTCGACCAGCTCGTCGATCCGCGGCGCCCCATCTCGCCGCTCTCCACCAGCATCCACGGCATCACCGAGGCGATGGTCCGTGGCCAGCCGACCATCGACGTCGTGCTGCTGCAGTTCCAGCTCTTCGCGGAAGACACCGTCCTCGTGGCCCACAACGCGGCCTTCGACCTCCGGTTCCTCCAACTCAAGGAGGCCGAGACCGGGGTGGTACTCGTCAATCCGGTGCTCGACACCCTATTGCTCTCCGCGATACTACACCCTGACCTCGAGGGCCACGAGCTCGAGGCCATTGCCGAGCGCCTGGGAGTCAACCTCATCGGGCGCCATACGTCGCTGGGGGACGCCATCGTGACCGGCGAGATCTTCCTCAAGATGATCCCGTTGCTCGAAGCGAAGGGCATCCGGACGCTCAAGGACGCTCGCGAGGCCTGCGAAAAGACGCTGTACGCCCGCCTGGACTACTGAAAGGCCCCCCTGGGTGGCGCCCGGCGCAGGTCCTGCTTGTCCCACTCGGTCCACTCTTAAAGGATACCGGGTGTCCACGAGAGCGGGGCAACTCCAGTGCCTGGCCCTACGCCGCTCCGCCCAGGAAGTCGTAGCTGATCTTCCTGCGCAGATCAGCGGTGACGGAGAACAATCTCTTTAGCATCGCCTCTTCCAGAGGTGTCCATTCCTGAGGTGAGATGAGGTTGCCCGGCTTGCGGTTCTCCAGGATTGCCACCGCTTGGCGGCGCAATCGCATGCGCATGAGAGCTTCGTAGTCAGGGAGCACCTCTTCAAACGAGTCGCGGCTCAGCACACCTCTCTCGCGCAGACCAGCCAGGCGGTCCAGCGTGTTGGTGGCTTCGATGCGGTATTTGAGGGTGTAAAGACGCGCGAAGTTGACGACCGGCATGAGCGCTTCCTTGAGGCTCAAAGCCTTGGGGCCTTCTCCCGACGAGGAGACCTGGATGTTTCCCCACAATCCCAACGGAGGTTTGTACAGCAGGGCATTCTGCGCGAAATGCAGGAAGAAGGGCGGATAGGCCTGCATCTCATCGAAGACCCAGGTGCGCAGGTCACGGGCAAACGCCTGCTCGCCGCTCACACACCGGAAATCGAACAGCATGTTCAGCTCCAGCAGTTCCTGCGGGTTGGCGTTGTGGACCCAGTGGGCGAACTGCTCTTTCCAGACCGACAGGGGATGATTCCAGCGTGGGTTCTTGGCCATGACGCCGCCCTCGCAGTATGTGTACCCCACCTGGTCCAGCCAGTCGCACACCAGGGTTCCCAGCGCCAGGAAGTACTCGGCGACCTCCTTCTCCCGCGCCGGGGGGGGATCCTCATAGAGTAGCGCGTTGTCTTGGTCGGTCAGTAGAGTCTGCTCCTCACGCCCTTCGCTGCCCAGAGTGAGGAACGCATAACGCACCGGGGCAGGCCCCAGTTGGTCCATCGCCATGAGCAGGAGTCTCTCCACGATCCCATCCGAGACACCGGAGATGATGCGGTTCACGTGCCGAACTTTGGCTCCCGAATCGATCAGGGCCTTCACCAGACCGGGCTGCCGCCGGTGGGCCTCCAAGATGTCATCCACGGAGCCGGCCTGCCTGATGGAATCGGTGATAATGACGGAGGAGGACTGCATGGGCCCCTGCAGATAGAAGAGGGATGTCTGCAGCCGTGCGATGAGAGCTTCGCGCTCCTCCTCGCCTCTCTTCTGCTCGGTGATATCTTCCATCATGCCATCGCAGTGCAACGGCTGCCCGTTCTCGTCGTCCACCAGTACGGCAATAAGCGAAACCTCCGCTCGCCGGCCGTCATCCCGCCTCAAACCCACGCGGAAGTCTTCCAGTACCTTGTCCTTGTTCAGGCGGGAAACCAGGGCGCTGCGCTCTTTCGAGTCCATGATGCGATCAAGCCAATCAACGCCCACCAGGTCCGCCGACGGGGCCATTCCCAAGATGCTGCGCATTGCGGGATTGCCTTCCAGGAGGGTCCCGCGCCGGCCCCACGAGCTCCGGAACACACCCAGGCTGATGGCGTTGGACATAGTCCTGAATTGACGGCGCGTCTCCTCCAAGGCCGCTTCCATGGCCTTCTGTCCGCTCATGCTCCGAGCGATGAGAATGAAGCCGTCTTTCCCCGCCAGTGAGAAGGGCGTGGCCGCGAGAAGCACGTCGACCGGGTAACCGTCCCTGCCGCGCAGGCGGGCCTCGAACCGCGCCGGCACCGCGTCGCCCCGAAGCAGGGCCTGCATGTGTGACCACGCCTCTCGGTCGGCATCGTTCTCCACCATGAGTAGCTGCGCCACCTCCAGCTCAGCCAATGCCTCGGATTCGTAGCCCAACAGGTCCACCATGGTCTTGTTCGAATAGGCGCACTTACCTTCCAGGATCATGAGCGTGCCTTCAGTAGCCGCTTCCACCAGAGCTTGGTACTTCTCGTTGGATTCCTTGAGGCCATGCTCCGCCTGGGCCCTGCGCTTCTCGATCTTCAAGCTCTGGCGTGCGCCGTAGAAGAGCAGAACCGCCACGAGGGCCGTGATAGCCAGCAGGATGTAGACCAGGTTCTGACGGACGCGCGCGATCTCCTCTCTAACATCCTCGATGTAGATCGAAGGAATTAGGATCAGGAAGATGGCCAGGATGAAGAGGGCACCGGCCAGGACTGCCGGCAAGACAATACGAAGAATGAAACTTCTCCATCTGCGCGAGAAGGGTGTCCACTGGGTGACCCGGTGCAGGTTCATCTACTACCCCAGCCCCAAAGCCGGCGCTCGGGCCGGTCGACGGTGAGATGACCGCTGAAAGGGTGTGCCAAGAAGGAGCGGCCCCCGGCGTGGTGAATCACCTTGAACGCATCCCCGATATCAGGTACCCGTGCAGCGATGGCCGGCGATCTCTCACCACCCAAGTGACGCTCGCGGCTCGCGGGCCGTTCGACGCTCTGGCCCGTTCCAACCAATAGCGCGCGGAAGATCTACCCGAACGAGATCAGCCACAGGATTCCCTGGATCACCCTCTTGCGAGCCTAGTTTGATAGAACGTGCATAAGAACAGGTAAAAACTATTCTACCTCATTCTAATTGGTGGCAGCCGGCCCAGCCGGAGACAAACAGGCTCTGAGGCGTAGAGAAAGGGGGGCCGGGCTTGGCCCGGCCCCCCTTTCTCGTGGCCCAAAGCCGAACGCACGTCTACATGTGGACAGCGTGCTCCTCCAGCATGTCCGGCTTCGTCAGTTTTGACACGAGCCAGATGGCGAGGAAGCTGAGCGGAATGGACACGATGCCCGGGTTCTTGAGCGGGATGGGCGCGGACACCGGGTCCAGCCCATAGATCTCGAACATTGTGGGTGAGAGCAAGATGATGCCGACGGACGTCACGATCCCCACGATGATGGACACCGTGATGCCCGCCGACGTGGTCCGCTTCCAGAACAGCATCATGATGATGGCCGGAAGGTTGGCGGACGCGGCGACCGCGAATGCCAGGCCCACAAGGAAGGATACGTTGACACCCTGGAACAGGATTCCCAGTGCGATGGCGATACCGCCGACGCCGAAGGCCGCTGTCTTGCCCGCCCTCACCTTGTGCTTCTCGCTCTTGATCAAGTTGCCGAACCGGTCCATAAGGTCGTGAGCGACGGCGCCGGACGCGGCGATGATGAGACCGCTCACCGTCCCCAGCACGGTTGCGAAGGCGATGGCCGAGATCATGGCGAACAGGAAGGTCCCGAACGAGTTGGCCAGCAGCGGCGCCGACATGTTGTTGTCGAGCAGATTCACGGTTCCGCTGGTCATGGCGCCGAGGCCCAAGAAGAGGGTCATGACGTAGAAGAAACCAATGGCGGCGATGCCGACCACCGTGGATTTGCGCGCCGCAGCCTGGCTGGGTACGGTGTAGTAGCGGATGAGGATGTGGGGAAGCGCAGCGGTGCCCAGGAAGAGGGCCAACATGAGCGAGATGAAGTCCAACCGCTCGAGCAGCGTACCCCCCACTTTGAAGAGCAGCCCGGGCTTCACAATGAGGTCACCCGTAGTGGGCGACGCGTAGTAGACGGTCACCTGGTCCGCGCCGTCCGAGAACTTGGCGTTCTTCCACAGATTGATAGTGCTCTGCGGGTCGCCGACCAAGCTGAGATAGGTGACCGGGTCCAGCGCGCCGGTGGCCGCTTCCGCGCCGGTCTTGCCGGCAATGACGCTCATGTTGCCCACCAACCTGAGCTGGTTGTCTTTTGAGGCCGCGGCGCCGTTGATCAGTTTGGTGCCACCGGCCTGGGTCACGATCTCCTGAGTCTCATGCAGCGCCAGGCCGGTATCGGTCTTGTCGGCCTTCCACCACGCGGCGCTCCCGCCCTTGTCCAGCTTCACGAATCTGAGCGTCTTGGCTTCCTTGACCGCCAGCACGTTGTAACTGGGGTCGTCCGGAATGATGGTGCCACCGGATTCAGTGGCGGTGATGGTCTTGTAGTCTTGGAAGGGAACCCGGCCCCCCTGGTCGGGAGTGGGCGTCAGACCACGAACAAGCAGCGCGATGACGATCACCAGGGCGAAGATGATGAGGAGAGTACCCTTGATGAACTGCACGTACGTGGTGGACGTCATGCCGGCCGTGGCCACGATCGTGATGACGATGGCGCCCACCAGGACCACTCCCACCCAATGCGGGAAACCGAGGAGCGGGGTGATGAGCACACCCGCACCCACCATCTGCGGGATGAGGTAGAAGATGGAGACCACCAGGGTGCTGATGGCCGCCATGAGTTTGATGTTGCGCTTGTTGAACTTGGAGTCAAGCGCGTCGGTGAAGGTGTACCGACCCAGACGCCGCATGGGCTCGGCCACCACGAACAGGGCCACCGTCCACCCGGCCAGATAGCCGATGGAATAGAGGAAACCATCGTAGCCGGAGGTGGAGATCATTCCGCAGATGCCAAGGAAGGAGGCGGCGGATAGGTAGTCGCCGGCGAAGGCGATGCCGTTGACCCCCCAGTGGATCTGACCGCCCGCCGCATAGTAGCCGCTCGCGGAGCGGGCGCGTTTGGCCGTGTAGAAGGAAATGCCGAGAACGCCAGCGACGATGAGAACGAAGATGACGACGGGGAGGACTTGGACCTGCATGTCAGATCTCCCCTCCCTGCTCGATCTCTTTCTCGTGCCTGCTGCAGGCCGAGTTGTAGATGATGGCCATGAGGAACGCCAAGAGGATGAGTCCGAAGCCATAGACAACGGCCACATTCAGCCCGCCGACAAGGATCAGCCCCATGGTCTTGGGGGTAGCTACGTTGAGGATCATAAACACCAGATACACAGCGCCGTACACGGCCACATTCTTCAGACCTAGCCGCCTCTTGTAGGCAGCAGCCTCATCCGGTGCAGATAAAGTTGCCGCAGGTTCATGAAGCATCGACGCCCCCCATTTCTTTCGATATTGAACGACGATTCGTCTCTCTGCTCCACCTCCCCGTCCGCGCCTGAGCGGTGTATAGGTGTCCTCAGAAGAACACCCCTAGAACACGCGCCAATATATTTGCCAAGAGAGACGTTGTCAAGCGGAAAACGCAGGATCCTTGACTTGCCGGTCAGACAACGCGCGCGAGGGTGGAGAGTGCCCGTGCCGATGCACCCGTGGACGGCTGGAGGATTCGTCGCGGCGGGCGCCCAACGACGAGTAACATTGCGCTGATTTTCACAATCTTGTGTGTGCGCCCCAGCCGCTTCTTGGTCTCACTCGGCCCTCGGTCCACGGCACTTCCCCAGTGTCGTCAACCTGAACACCCTCGTTCCCGGGCCCTTTCGCCCTCAAACCACCCGGCGTGGTCAGAACTCGCTGCCAGACGGACCTTCACCGCTCGGGGGGCGCGCCCAGGCCGGCACGTACCGCCCCGCCGCCCGAACCTGCCGCCGCAACTCCTCGCACATCGGCTCTCGCCGGCGCAGTTCGGCCCAGAACGCGGGTGAATGGTCGTGACGTACGGTGTGACACAACTCGTGCACGAGCACGTAGCGTACGAGTTCGTTCGGCAAGAACAACAAGGTCCTGTTGAGGTTTACGGCGCCCCTCCGCGAACAGCTGCCCCAGCGGGTACGCTGCGCCCGGACGACGACCCCCGCGAAGGGGAGGCCTTGCTCCTGGCTTACCTCGCCGAGCCACGGGATGAGGCTCTGCCGGGCCTTCCGGCCAAGCCACCGACCCAGACCCAGCCGGCAGGCGACATGGTCGGCCACCGCGCCGGATACGCGGAGATGACCCTGCCCTCTCTTGGTGACGGTCACACAAGAGGACGCCGTGGGAACGTACTCGACCGCCCACTCTTCGCCGAGAGCCCGCAGCGAGATCGTCTGGGGCAGCCGGTCGGGCGGGTCGGCATCGCGCGCGGCGCGCTCTTCGCTGAAGCGGCGCTCGACACGTTCGAACCAGCCCGCCTTGTCCCGCACCAACGCCGGCACGGCTGTCAGGTCGAACCCTCTCGGAACGACGACTTCCAGACCCCGCTCCAGGCTCATCCGCAGAGTGACCCTACTCGCCCGGGGGCTTTCGCGGATGACGTACTCAGGCATGGGTTATTCGCGGACCATCGGTCGGTCGAGGAGCACCGGTCATTCGAGGACGCCCGTGGCTTCCTCAAGCATGTCGATGATATCGATGTGCTGCGGACACACCTCTTCGCATTGACCACACCTGGTGCAGTTTGACGCTTTCCCTACGCCCCTCATGGCGTACACGTCCCTCTCCCCCTGCGGGTCGCCGTAGAGACATGCGTCGTTGAGGTGTGCGAGTGCCTCGGGAATGTCGACACCCGACGGGCAGGGCATGCAGTACCGGCAGCCGGTGCAGTCCGCCTTCGTCATGGAACGATAGACCTGCGCCGCCCGCTCGATCAGATGGTGTTCGTCGGCGCTCAAGGAGCCCGGGAAGCCTTCCTCAGCCACTTCGATATTCGCGATGACGTGATCCATCGCAGTCATGCCGCTGAGCAACAGGCTGACCCCGGGGTCATCCCATACGTACCGCAACGCCCATTCGACCGGCGTCCGCTGGACTACGGCAGTCTCCCACACCGCCTGGACGGCCGGCGGGATGCGGCTGGCCAACCGGCCGCCTCTGAGAGGCTCCATGACGATCACGCCCAGACCACGTTCCGCCGCGTAGCGTAGACCGGCTCGCCCCGCCTGGTAGGCCACATCCATGTAGTTGTACTGGATCTGGCAGAACGCCCAGTCGTAGGCGTCGACGATGGGCCCGAAGACCGGGCGGTCGTCGTGGAAGGAGAATCCCGCATGCCTGATCCGCCCATCCGAGAGTGCGGAGTCCAGGAACTCGAGCACCCCCAGCTGCACGAGCCTGCTCCAGAAGCCGGCGTTCAATCCGTGGACAAGGTAGCAGTCGATGTGGTCGGTCTTCAGGCGCTCCAACTGGCCGTTCAGCAAAGAGTCCATGTGAGCCCGCGATTCGACCAACCAACTGGGCAGCTTGGTGGCGAGCAGGACCCGTTCGCGATAGCCACCCCGCAGGGCCTCACCGACGAACCACTCGCTCATGCCCGGGGCCCCGCGCACCACCCCGTGGTAGGGGTACGCGGTGTCCACGTAGTTGACACCATGGTCGATCGCATAGTGCAGCATATCGGTGGCCAACGGAACGTCGATCCGATCACGCCTCCCGTCGATCACGGGCAGCCGCATGCAGCCGAACCCGAGGATAGAGACGTCTTCTCCGGTGCGGCCAAGCGCTCGGTGCAGCATCCGGAAGCCACTCATGGAGGTTCCTCCCGCTCGGGCGTTCCTGCTCGGCAGGTACCCATGATGCCACGGATCGCCTTCTCATAGGCTATACTGGGCCGCACACTACCGAAGATTCGGTTGTCCCCCGCGCTCTTTCCCGAAAAGACTCGACTGGATCAACTGCGTCTGCAACCGCAGTGCGATCCGACGAGACGCACGGCAAGGAGCTTCATGACATTCGACGAACTCGGTCTGGAAACAGACCTGCTGAAGGCTGTCCGTGGTCTCGGCTACAAACAGCCCACTCCCATCCAGGAACAGGCCATCCCCTTGGCTATCGCCGGTCGCGACATCATCGGCTGCGCACAGACGGGCACCGGCAAGACTGCCGCCTTCGTGTTGCCCGCGCTGCAGCGGATGGGCCAGCGGCGCGCTCTCCTCACGTTGGTGGTCACGCCGACCCGCGAACTCGCTGGTCAGATAGAAGACGTCGCTTGGAAGTGCTGCCGGCACACCAGGCAGCGGGTGGCCGCGGTCTACGGTGGCGTGGGCTACCAACCCCAGATAGACAAACTGCGCCGAGGCGTGCATATGCTGGTTGCCACGCCCGGCCGGCTGCTCGACCTGGTTGAGAAGGGCCATGTGGACCTCTCCAAGGTCGAGATCCTCGTACTTGACGAGGCCGACCGCATGCTTGACATGGGCTTCTGGCCCGACGTGAAGCGGATCATGGCGCTGCTGCCGGAGAAACGGCAGAACCTGCTCTTCTCCGCCACCATCACTCCCGACGTGGAGCGGGTCGCCGGCCCCGTCTTACATGACCCGGCACGCATCGACGTCGCTCCCAGCGCCACTCCGATCGAAGCGATCATTCAGTCACTCTACCCTGTCAACGGCCTGCAGAAGACCGACCTGCTCGTACGCTTGCTCGAGAAACACCAGCTTGATCGCGTGCTGGTCTTCACGCGCACCAAGCACCGGGCCGACAAAGTGTGCCGCCACTTGGAGCACAGCCGTATCCCCGGTGCCGCCATCCACTCGAACCGTAGCCAGGCCCAACGCCAACGCGCCCTCGACGGCTTCAAGAACGGCACCTATCGGGTGCTCGTCGCCACCGACATCGTGGCCCGCGGCATCGACGTGGACCGCATCTCGCACGTGATCAACTATGACCTGCCCATGAACGCGCAGGACTACGTGCACCGCATCGGCCGCACCGCACGGGCCGGCGCAACCGGTACAGCCATCAGCTTCCTGGCGGCCGAAGAGGCCACCGAACTACGCGACATCGAGCAGCTCTTGGGAGCGACCCTACCCTGTGAGGACGTGGAAGGCTTCGCGTATTCGGAGCGGATGATCCCGGATCCCCAACGGACTGCGAGGAGACCGGCGCCGCGCGCCCCTCAGCGTTCGGGCCGACCGACCTACAGGACGTCACAACGGCCCGAACGGTCGGGCTCGTCTTCCGACCACGGCTATCGACAAGGTGGCCATAGGCCCGCGTCTCCCGCCGGGGCCGCCCGGTTGGGAGACGCGGACGCCGACCAGAGAC
>CAZDGO010000007.1:0-20600 GCA_964504825.1 uncultured Gaiellales bacterium | reverse complement strand
GAGCTGGCCCGCCGCGAAAGCCGCCTGGCGAAGATCCGGGAGGCCAAAGCCGCTCTGGAGGCCGAGGCCCGCGGGCAGGCCGAAGAGGAGGCCGTGGATGCCCGCCGGCGCCTCGCGGAGCGGGAAGAGAAGGAGAAGGAGCGGGGCCGGAAGTTCGGAGGCCGTCCCCCACGGGTCCCCGACCCTAAAGAAGCCACCCCCCGCCCCAAAGCCCAGAGGAACTTCACCGATCCCGACTCCCGCATTATGGTGGACGGGGCCACCAAGGCCTTCGTGCAGGCCTACAACGCCCATGCCGCCGTGGACGAGCACTCACAGATCATCGTGGCCGCCTCCCTGACGCAACAGGCCAACGACAAGCAGGACTTCCTGCCCCTGCTGGCCCAGATCGAAGAGAACCTCGGTGCCCTGCCCGAGCAGGTGTCGGCCGACTCGGGCTTCTTCAGCGAGACCAACCTCCTAGACCCGGCTCTGGCCGGGGTCGCCTGCTACGTGCCCCCCGAGAAGCGCGTCACCCAGCCGCCCGTGGCAGAGACCATGCGGGAGAGACTCAAGAGTGAGGAAGGCCGGGCCCTCTACGCCCGACGCAAGGCCATCGTAGAGCCGGTCTTCGGCCAGATCAAGGAGACCCGCGGCTTTCGCCGCTTCTCCTTCCGGGGCTTTTGTCCGGTGGAGGCGGAATGGCAGCTTGTCTGTCTGACACACAACCTGCTCAAGCTTTTCCGGGCGGGGGTGGGGATTGAGCCGGGTCCGGGGCGGAGAAAACCCGGGCTCCAATCGTCCCGCGCACGCCGGGGGCGGATCTGCCCGTCCCATCCCCTGGCCGCGGCGTTGGTGGCCTCATGAAGACCACACCGGCCTCATGAGAAATGACCCGACCATCCCTTATCCCGTCGTGAAGACCTTGCAGCTAGGGGTTCCAGACGGCAATTGCCCGACAGGCTCCTAGAACGTGAGGCCTACACCGCTAGGGCCGTTCTGGTGGCACTCAAGGCACACCCGGTCGAGCGGACTCGTGCTCGTATGGTTGTCGCTCAGGAAGTCAGCTCCGCTGGTCAGGTGCGGGAAGCTGTTCTCGTCGGCGTACGTAGCCGCGCCCTTGTGGCACATACGGCAGGTCTGGCTGGTGGTCCAGGCGACCTGGGTGTCGTAGTTGCCCGTCATAGTGGTCGTCATGACGTGCGACACACCGTTGCGGGTGGCCAGCTTCGTCACTTTCATCTGGGGGTCGTTGTGGCAGTTGACGCAGTAGGTGCCTACGGCGCCCGTGCCGTCGTGGCAGTCACGACAGTAGTCGTCCAGGTTGGTCACGGCAGCCGCGACCGCGCCGACGCCACCGGCCGTGATGGTGCCGCCCGGGTTGTTCCGGAGGATCATGCCGGCCGTTACGCCGTCAGAGCCGGACCACGTGTTGGCCCCGTGCACCGAGTGGCAGCTCACGCACCCCGCATACGCGGGATCAGGGGCGGAGTTGAAGTGGGTCGCCGCGTGGTTGTTCTCGTAGTCGACGGTGTACTTCGTCGCGTCAGTGCCGTATGGGTGCTTGATGGAGAAGGTGTTGCTCACGTGACAGTACACACATGCGTTAGCCCTGGAGCTGCGCAGGAGCGTCTCACCCCCGGCCGTGGCGCCGTGGACAGCGTGGCAGGTCTTGCACTTGTTGGATGTCACGCTGTAGCCACTGTGTGGATTCACGCCGGCGGTCGGATCATCGTACCCGCCCTGCTCAATCCCATCAGGGGCAATGCCGGGAACGGCGAACGCCACTGTGGTAAGCGAGAACGCGAACACCATCGTGAGAATGATTACGATTAGCTTTTTCATAGAATCACCTCCTTTCGCATGGAGATTCGTTCAGCGGGCTTCGATTGTTACACACGGTACAATCTCGGTCACCCCTTGAACGCCGTCTGACTCTGTATCGGCTGCTCTGCCTGGCTCCCTTAGCCTTTCGTTCGGGTAGAAACCGCCTCCTACAAAGGTAACAAAACAATCTTACGGCAGCGGAAGACGAGAGTCAATCTCACAAGGGCTGTCCCGGCGCGTGTGGTTGACGATCTACGGAGCGGTTCGCTGAGAAGGCCCTCAGGTCGTCGGCCGACGACTAGTCGCCCTCTGACGACTCCTCAGGTCAGATAGAAGTAGAGGGCGTAGAGCATCTCCTCGGCCGGGTTGATAGTGTGCACGGTGACATCGTCGGGTAGCGACAGGAGTGTTTCGGTGTAGTTGAAGAGGATCTTGACCCCGCCGTCCACCAGCTGATCGGCTGCGCCCTGCGCCGCGCCGGGTGGCACGGCAAGAACACCCAGGACTACCCCGAGATCGCGGCAGCGGACCGCGATGGTAGCGGAGTCCTCTATCGCAAGATCGCCCGCCTTCTGACCTACTCTCGCCTGATCGCTGTCGAAGAGCGCGGCTATGCGGAACCCATGGTCTCGGAAGATAGACGACGTCGCGATCGCGCAGCCGAGGTGGCCGGCGCCAACAAGGGCGATGTCATGGGTGCCTCCGCTGTGGAGTATCTCCTGGATCTGAGCGATGAGCGACTCCACCTTGTAGCCCACGCCACGCTTCCCGAACTTCCCGAAGGTAGAGAGATCCCGCCTTACTTGCGTAGGATTGACGTTCGCATACTCACTGATCTCCTGGGAAGAGATGCTCTCGATCCCCTGCTTTCGAGACTGGATGAGTATCCGCAGGTAGGTGGAGAGCCGGGCGGCAACTCCCAGGGTCAACTTGTCAGACACGCGCGCCCTCCTTGGCCATCCAACTTGATCGACGATCACACGCAGGGGGCGGCCCGCCCAGACATGACGACCCCCCAGGCAGTAACTTGTGAACACTTTCTCATAAATTGGGATATCGGACAACGTGCGACGGTGCGCCCGGACCACCACGAGAAACGCGGCCCCGAGAGCGGCCGCGTTAAAGGTGAAACTGAGCATGAGTCGGGGCGCCGGGATTTGAACCCGGGACCTCATCGTCCCGAACGATGCGCGCTACCAGGCTGCGCCACGCCCCGCGGCCCCGTATGTTACACCATGCAGAGCCCATGGAGCCGGCAGGCGGAGCAGGCGGCCATGTTCACCGGGAAGCTGCCCTCGGCCAGCCCGAGAAGCGCACCGTCCAGCCTCTGTTCGAGGGCCGGACGATCGGCAGGGCCGTAGGCTGTGGTCACTACCTGATCCGGACTCTCGAGGAACACGAACGCGATCGTCACCGCCGGCGCTTGCGCCAGCAGGCAGGCCAGCCCGTACAACTCTCCCTGCAACCGATACTCCGCCGCGGCCACTTCTGTCGTACGGCCGTTGAGCCGGTTCGTCTTGTAGTCGATCACCATCCAGCTCTCCTCCTGGATATACAGCAGGTCGATCGTTCCCGAGACCAAGGTATCTCCACGCGAGAAGAGGAATGGGACTTCGGTTCTGCCACACGTCGGCCCCCCCAGACCGGCATACGGGGAGCGCCAGAAGGCCAGGACAAGCCCTACCGCTCGCTCTAAGAGGCGCGGGTCTGGTCCTTCGCCGAGGAGGGCCGTCGCCGCATCACGGATAGCGGTACGGACTCCCCGCGGATCGGGTGCAGGTCCGAGGGCCATCTTCTGCAAAGCCAAGTGAACCAGGGTGCCCACAAGTCGCCCGTCGGGCTCGAGGCCGACGCTCAGGTCCCAAGTGGACTCGCCGGACAGAGACTCGGCCCCCTCATCCTCGAACGGACCCGCAGGTTGAGCGATGCTGCTCCCGTCGTCTTCCATCCAGCGGCCGAGACCGAGCACTTGTTGTAGGTAGTAGCCGCGAGGGCAACGATCGTACCCTGCGAGCGACGAGAAGCTGACTCGACGGACTCCTCTGCGGCGGGTATCGAGGAGGGCCGGCCTCGGGGCGGGGCACTCGAGGTGTTCGAGGCGGTCGCGGACGACCAGTCCATCCGGAGGCGCGGGCCGCACGTCGCACCGCACGACCACATCGAGGCCGGCTACAGGACGCAGCGCGGAGTCCGCGGCGAGATCCTCACCAGAGACCCCCAGCGCGTCAAGCACCAACGTCAGCGGGGCGACCTCGGCTTCGCTCCCCTTTAGCGAGCCGACCAGCACGAGGCGTTCCATGGCCCGCGTCATGGCCACGTAGTACAGGCGCTTCTCCTCTTCGCGGTCGGCGGCGTTCAGACTGCGCAGTACGTCGTCGGCTGGACCGAGCGCCAGCGGCCCGCCGAACCGCTTGTCGTCCGGCCCGGAGATCCGTAGCGACGCTCGGTCGGAGCGGTCGAGGGGGAACGTGTCCCGATCCGTGCGACCAGAATCGCCCATGCCGGCGATCACGACGACGGGGAACTCCAACCCCTTCGCCTGGTGGATGGTCATGACGCGCACGACGTCGTCATCCTCGGCCAAGAGGGCGGCATTGCCTTCCCGCGACGCGGTCAGATCGCGGCGGCCGACCAGATATCGCACGAACCCGGCAAGATCGGGACCCTCCACGGCCTCGAACTCGTCGGCAAGAAGCATCAGCTTGCGGACGTTCGCATAACGCCGCGGTCCGTCCGGCGCCTGAAGGAGCACAAGATCGTAGTCGAACGCGGTCACCGTGGCGTCGATGAGCTGCGACAAGCCCGGCGCTCCCAGCCGACGGCGTAGAGTCTCGATACGCTCCCGGAAGAGCGTCAGCCGCTCCGCGTCCTCACCCTCGGCGCCTTCCACCTCGTGCTCCCGCATGGCCTCCCAGAGCGATGTACCGCCCAGACGGTCGGCCTGGAGCCGCAGGAGATAGAGGACATCATCGCGCACGGCACCGAGCGGAGACCGGAGCGCCGTGACCAGTGACATGTCATCGTGCGGGTTCACCAAGGAGCGCAGCAGGGCGAACAGATCTCCGAGTTCCTCGCGGTCATAGTAGCCGCGACCCTGGACGACGTAGGAGGGCAGTCCCTGGGCGACGAGAGCTTCTTCCAGCTCATGCACATGAGTGAGCGCGCGCAGGAGCACCACGACGTCGCGGGGTCGCCAACCCTGCTCGCGGACCAAGGCCGCGACGAGATCGGCCACGACGAGCGCCTCGTTCTCCTGCCACGTCGTGTTCCCACCGCCGGGCGCCCCGCGGTCGAGGACGACCAGTTCGACCGCGGGTGACAGGTCGCCTCGCTCATCGGCCAGGCCGCCCCTAACCTGGTCTCCCACGCGCGCCGCGACAAGGTCGGTGAACCCCTCTCCGAACATGCCCGGATGCGCAAAGACCCGATTGATCACGCGGAGGACGGCTTCACGACTGCGGAAGTTGAGCGAGAGCCGCGTATGGAAGGCCTCCGCCGAAGCGCTCCCGCAGACAGCACTCTCCTGGACCCTGAAGACCTCTACGTCGGCCCCCCTGAAGCCGTAGATGCTCTGGTAGAGGTCGCCCACCGTGAGGACGGTCGCCACTCCCAGCTTCTCGATCAGCCTGCATTGCAGCCCGTTCGTGTCCTGGAACTCGTCGACCATAAGACGGGCCGCATCAGCATACGGGCGCACACCCGAATGCAGGAGTTCCAAGGCGCGGATCTCCACATCGTTGAAGTCGAGGAGCCCGAGCTCCGTCTTGCGACGCACGTAGTCCTCGCCAAGCAGGGTCAGCAGACGGTCGACCAAGCCGGCAAGAGGCCATAGGTAGAGTCCACCCAGCGCACGGCGGAACTCCTTCAGCGACGCATCCCACTCCTCGAAGATGGGCCGCAGAGCACCGCACCTCATGCCAGGGATGAACTTCGCCGCCCGCTCCAGATCCTCCCAAGCCGGTCGAGCCTCGGGCAGCCACGCAAGACACTGCTGCACGCGCTCGCGGTTGCCCGCGGCAGTGGCTTTGAGGTTCATTCCGGCGGTCGCGGCGAGCACGGCCTCCCCGGCCGCGGCGAGCCGGCCCTTCTGCTCGTCGAGGCGGCCCGGCGACGGGACGAGGAACCGGGGCTCGTCGTGACCGAGCCCGCGCAACCCAAGGTAGAGCCCTAACACATGCGCTTGAATGCTCCTTTGGTGCCGCGCGAGAAGACCCATCAGCTCCTCATCGGCTTCCTGGACGAGTCTCTCCCACCCGAGGTCGAGGGCTTCGGCCTGCAGGATAGACGCCTGCACTGCGTCTGCCACCACAAAGGAAGGGTCGACGCCCGCCTGAAGCGGATGCGCCCTCAACAGCGAAGCGCACAGCCCGTGGATGGTTCCCATGGGAGCGGAGTCTAACGACCACGCCAGGTCCGAGCGATCCGCCTCGAGCAGGCCGGCCCGAATGCGGCTCTTCATCTCCGCGGCCGCCTTGCGGGTGAACGTGACCGTAGGCAGCTGCTCCGTACCGAGGCCGTCGTGGAGCAGTGCCCGCAGGTACCGAGCCACGAGCAGAGAGGTCTTGCCCGTGCCTGCTCCGGCGGCCACGAACACTCGGGGCTCCCTCGCTTCCACCACCCGCAGCTGTTCTTCGGTCAACCCCACCGCACCGCCTTTCGTGAGGTGCGACACATGGGGCGGAAGGTGCAACCGCTACGGCACTCGCCGTCCGGCTCCGCCGGGATGCGGCCCAGCCGGATGCCCTCAGCAGCCGCCAGCGCTATGTCGAGGCAGGCTTCGATCTCCGCATCCAAGTCCGCCTGATCGACGTAGTACTTCTCCGAGAGCCACCCTCCCGCGTGAGCGGCCATGTCAGCGCGCACGGCGCCACGGACCGTCAGGGATCCCAGAGCCGCATATGCCCCTCCGGCCACCTCGACCTCGGGCCACAGCACGCGCAGAGCCGCCATGTACAGCGGCACCTGGAGCGCGCGTTTCTCCGCGAAGCGCGGACCGTATGATTGGGCGCCCGACTTGTAGTCGATCACAAACACGGGCGACCCCGCCGAGGGAGCGTCGATCCGGTCGATGCGCCCAGAGATCCGGATGCCGCCCAGATCGACCCCGTCGCTCGGCAACGCGTATTCGAGCTGCAGCGGCGCTGACGGCCCGCCGCGTTCGGCATCATAGACAAGCAGTCCCCATGCCAGGCGGGAGACCTCCCATCCGAGCAGGCGCAGTTCGCCCGGCGAGCCCATAGACGCCATGCGCGACAACCTGCGCTCCAGGTGATGCCGCAGGAGCTCTCCCGCCCGAGGTAGATCGGAGCGTTCGAGCGGGGTCAGACCTTCGGTCGTAAGGACACGGTACACGTCGGCCAGCACTCCATGCACCGCGGTGCCCAGATGGCGACCACTCAGACGCTCTTCCATCTCCCCCGGGCGCACAAGCCGGCCCACGAACCACGCGAACGGACAACGGGCGTACTCCTCCAGATCTGTCGCCGAGAGCACTTCGCGCTTCGCGAGGCGGGAGAGCGTGGCCGGTAGACAGAGGACGGTGGGATCGCAACGCCACTGTGGCGCCGTCGCCAAGACCCGCCGCTGACCCGGATCCTCGGGGCGCAGACTATCGACCGCACAGGCGCGAAGATACTCCCGCTCCGAGGGAGCCTCGACGACGGGAAACGTGACGTCGCGCAGCGTCCTGCGCCGCCAGGGCGCGCGACCGCCGAGAAGGCTCTGCACTTCGGTCCAGAAGCGGGAGGGCACCGACTCTTTTCCATCCTCTTCCGTGTCGCGGGTGGACAGGTAGAGCAACTGCCACGGCCGCGAAAGGGCGTGGCTGAACAAGGCCGCCTCCTCCCCATCAACCGGTTCGGCGAAGAGCTGTACCCCCGCGCCCTGGTTGGCCCGACGCCGCTGGCCCTCCCCCAGGAGGGCGGGAGACCGACCCGCCTGAGGAAACTCCCCCTCCACCAGGCCCATGAGGAACACCACCGAAAAGCGTCGCGCACGCACGCGCGGCACGGCTACGACCCGAACGACGCCTCGCTCGTCACTGCGACCGGTGCGGACGGACACACGCTCAAGGACATGAAGGACGGCGTCGACACTCGGACCGGCGATCACGCCGACGCTCCCCGAAGGGCCCCAACCCGCTCGGCACGCGCGGTCCAGCTCTTCCAGCGCGGTCTTGGCGGCCGCGCCCGCCGCGGCGTCCTCCTCCAATTCGACGGAGTCGAACGGGCGGGTCCGCACGGCCGCCTGCACCATGTCCCACACCACTGCCGCTATATCGGCAAGATCGACACAGACCCTGCCGGCCTCACCGACCGTGAGCGCCTTCTGCAGGCGAACGAGAGCCTCAGGGAACGTAGTGCTCGCGGCATCGACCATGGACGAACCCCGCGTGTTCCGCGTATGACGCAGACGTAGTTCGAGAGCGTCGACCTCGGCGTGCGCGCCCAGGTGGTACGGGCTGCGCAGGTAGGCCAACAAAGCCTCCAGATCGGCGAAAGCCACGCCCCGGATGCCCTGGGCGAGCGCCTGCCCCAGCCCCGCCTCGAAGAGTGAGACCTCGGCATCGACGTGATGCGGGATGCCATACGCACGGAACACCTGCCCCAGCACCCGCCGCCACGGTGCGACGCGGCGGACCAACACGACGATGTCGTCGGGTGACATTCCTTCGCGTAACAGACGGACCACCTCGCTGCCCACCAGCTCGGCCTCGTTCCTGCGGCCCGAGGCGACAAGGAGTCGGACGCCGTGCCCCAGCCCACCATCCGGCGTGGGTGGTGATGCCTCCGGCATCGAGCCGGCCTCGGCAGGTGCGGGCACCGACGGCCCGTTCGGCAGATAGAGCCGGTCGAGCTCGGCTAGCTCGGGCGAAGCGAACGACGGTGACTGTTTCGGTACACAGACCGTCTTGACGGCGAACTCGCGCCATAGAGCCATTTCCGCCACCGCGGGCCCGTGGATGGCGCCACCCGGGTCGTGCGTGATCACCAGGAGCACAGGCACCTCCGCGGCGAGCGCACGGAGGAGCGATCGCTGCACGGGAGTGAACGAGGTGAACCCGTACAGCGCCACGGGTCGACGCCACCCCTCGCACCACCCGATCGCCCGGCGAACGACATCGGCAGGATCACATCTTCCGGCGTTTGAGAGGCGGGCTTCGTATTCCGCGACCAGACGACCCACGTCATCGGCAACGGGTCCACCCCCGGCATGGCTCCACCGCTCCAACCCGCTTCCCACGTCGGCCGCGTCGATCGCGCTCTCCCGAAGCTCTCCCACAAGCCGGGCCGCGGCCGGGACCGCCCCAGGGAACGCGGAGATCGAGGCTAGCGTATCGAAGGAGGTCTCACTGAGGATGCTCTCCATCAACAGACTGCGTTCCAGTTCGCTCGCGGGAGGCGGCTCCCCATCCGACCGACGACCGGTGACGGCCAGGACCAGCTCGGCGAACGTGCACACCGGCCGTTCACCGAACACCGGCCCCGTCCGCTCTATGATCTCGAGGGTGAGAGGGGTGACATCGGGGAACGTGGGCACCACCACCAGCGGCGATTGCGCCGCCAGCCGACTCCACCACCACACCACCCACCCGAGCTTGCCCGCATTGGGTGGCCCGACCAAGAGCCGCAGACCGGCGCTCGCCGCCCCGTTGCCCACCCCGATGAGTTCTTCGCCGACCATATCGGGGAGTCTATCCCAGCGGTCGGACAGAACGACCGACGAGCCCCGCGCGACACAGACAAGAGGCGCGGCGCCACGCGTCGCAGACCCGGGTGCGCTACTCTACGCTCATGCCACGCGACGATGAGAAACTGCTGCGCCAACTAAGTCTGGTATCGCTGTTGCTGGCCCGCCACAGACCCGTGACCACTCGAGAGATACGGCAGGTGGCTGAGGGTTACTCCTCGATGACCGATCAGGCCTTCGCGCGTCGCTTCTACGACGACCGGGAAGATCTTAGGCGGTCGGGGATCGTCGTCGAGAGCACCAGCCCCGAAGAAGACGGCGAGTTGTACCTCCTGCCCGCTGAGAACTACTCGCTGCCGGACCTTCACTTCACCCCCGGGGAGACTCAGGCGCTCTCTCTCGCTCTGGCTCTCCTCCAGGGGCGCTTCGCCTACGCTCGGCCGCTACGCCTGGCTCTGGCCGGCCTCACCCGGGGTCACCCCGATCCCCAGCTCGACGAGAGCGATCGGGTTGCGGTCGCGCTCGCGCCCGACGACGAAGCCGGGCGGTGGGGGGACAAGCTGGCCCAACTCGACGACGCCGTCGTGCGCGGAAAGACCGTGGCGTTCCCATACCGCACCGCAGCGAACGTGGAGGGTCAACGCACACTGGATCCCTACGCCTTGGTGCGCATCGGCGGACACTGGTACGTCGTCGGACGGGGTCATGGCAGCCACGGTACTCGCATGTTCCGCCTGAGCCGTATCACCGGTCCACTGCGCTACGCAAGCAAGAAACCCCGCGACTTCACGACGCCCGCCGACTTCGACCCGTCGGAGTATCGCGCGCGGCCCCCCTGGCTCATCGGCGCGAAGACCGGGATCGCCCGGGTGCGCGTGGCCGACGACCTCGCCTGGTGGGTAACGCGCTCGTACCCGTGCGTCGGCGTGGAGCACGTCGACGACTCCGGGCACGCGGTAGTGCAGACACCGTACGCGGATGGATCTGCTCTGGTCGCGTGGGTGATCGGTCTGGGGGGACGCGCCGAGATCATGGCGCCCGATGAACTTCGCGTTGCGACCCTCACGGCTTTGAAGGCGGTGCGGGACGTTCACGTCACGCCGGCCGGTCCCCTCCCGCCTGCCCCTCCCCCAGGAAGCGCCCCTCCCATTCGAGACAAAGCGGCGGACGCGACTCCCATCCGCCCTGAGCGTCTTCCCCGCATGCTCGCGCTCCTCTCATACTTGATGGATCCGCTCAATGGCGAGCGGGTGCCGCTGGCCGACATACGTCGCGATCTGGGTCTGTCCCGCGCGGAGACGCAGGCCGACCTGTCGCTCCTCAACCTTGTGAACCATGGCGGCGGAACATACCTGCTGAGCGCGGAGATCGCCGGCGACGCAGTGGTTGTAGACCGAGAACCAGGCGGGGAAGCGATGGCCGGCCCGGCCCGACTCTCGCCCCTCATGGCCCGAGCCCTTCTCCTGGCCCTGGACGTGGTCGGCCACGCGTTGCCCTCCGAGACACGAGCCGACCTGGACTCCGTGCGCGCCGGTGTGGAAGCTTCGCTTGGGGGAGTCGCGTTGCCGGGGCCCGTAGAGATGGGCGACCTGGTTCCAACAGACTCGAACATAGTCGGCACGCTCAACCGAGCGCTCCGCGACCGACTCGTCGTGCGGCTCGAGTACTACACGCCTTCGCGGGAGGAGATGAGCGAGCGTCAGGTGGAGCCCAGCCTGCTGTATCACTCAGGCGACGCGTGGTACCTCGAAGCCTATTGCCTGCGGGCCGGCGGCCAGCGCACGTTCCGACTGGACCTGATCCGCTCCGCGGTCGCGACCTGCGACACCTTCGAGACCCGCCCCGAGATGGACCTGTCGGCACACCACGCGGGTCCGCTGCACGTCACCCGTCCGCATGCTTCCCTGGCGTGGGTGCGGTTCCCTCGAGACCGGCAGCATCTGCTCGAAGAGCAGGGGTTTGTCGTCGTAGTGGAGGATGACAGCGCAACAGCGCGAATCCCTTACTTCGACGAGCGTTGGCTCATCCGCGAGGTCATGCGTCACAGAGGCGAGGCCGAGCTGCTCGAGCCCGGGTCGCTTCGGCATCGCACCGCGGCCACCGCCGAAGCTCTCATGTCGCGATACGCCGTGCCGCTCGAGCCCGATATAGTAACGTCCGATACGTTCGCCGCGACACCTCAGAAGGAGGATACGTGAGACTGCTCATCCGCTGGGCGATCAACACCATAGCCATCGTGGCAGCAACCTATATTCTGCCGGCGGTAACGCTCACCTCCTGGAAATCCGCTCTCGTGGCTGGTCTCCTGCTCGGCATTCTTAACACCTTCGTTCGTCCCATCTTCCGGGTGCTGACCCTGCCCATCAATGTCGCCACGCTCGGTCTCTTCGTGCTGGTCACCAACGGGTTCATCCTGAAGATCCTCGACTGGCTGATGGACGGTCTGGAGATCAAGGGCTTCCTGTGGGCTATCGTGGCGGCGGCGATCATCGCGGTGATCACCACGGTCGTCAATATCCTTGTGGGGGACGACGACAAGCGCTCGAAGCGGCGCGGGCGACGCTAGCGGCTTTCTCCTCTCCAGGCATACACGCCCACACAGCGGTCGTCGCCACGGGTACGCTTCTTCTCGTAGCGGAGTATGACCTTGGGCTCCAATCCGGTGACCAGGCCCACCTCATAGCGAGAGAAGCAGCCGCAGGGCTGGGAGCCCCACCAGTCCTGCCGCGACCACCGACACCCGGGAGTGATGACCCGCGCTTCCTCAGGCGACGTGGACGCGACCCGGGCGCGGATGTCATAGAGCCTGTTGGCCAAGGCCACGACGTGGGCCACTTCCCGCGGATCACGGCCGTAGCCCAGCTGAGCCCTAAGTGCCCGGCCCTGCTCCTCTCCGATGCCCTGCAGCACTGTCGCCACCTGCTCGCCTGACGCGGAGAGACGGGCCACCAGCAGGCCCATGCCCCCGCTCGCGGCGCGCCAGCGCACCACCGGCGGCACAAGCCACGGCCACCGCAACGCCACCAGCGCGAGAGCGGCCGGGACACGGGGCAACCCGGGAATCGCGAGCGGTCGAAACCACCGGGTCAAGACGACTCAGCTGATGAGCGAGACGTCGTGACCCCTGGACTGCACCAGGAGCTTGAAGTCATGCGGGCTGGTGGCGACCGTGATCGCCTCGTTCAGGGTCACCAGCCCCCGCTCGTAGAGACCTAGCAGACTCTGGTCGAACGTCTGCATGCCGTAGTACTCGCCCTCTTTGATAGCGATCTCGATGTTGTGGGTCTGTTCCGGGTCGAGGATGAAGTCTCGGATGCGGCCGGTCATGATCATGACCTCCACCGCCGGCACCCGTCCCACGCCGTCGGACCGGGGCAGGAGGCGTTGAGAGATGATCCCCCGCAGCGAACCCGCCAGCATGATGCGCACCTGCTTCTGTTGATAGGGCGGGAAGAAGTCGATGATGCGGTTCACCGTCTCGGTCGCGTCGATGGTGTGAAGAGTGCTCATCACGAAATGCCCGGTCTGAGCTGCCGTCATAGCCGTGCGCACGGTCTCCAGATCGCGCATCTCACCGATGAGGATGTCGTCGGGGTCCTGGCGCAGCACGTACTTCAGCGCCGAGGCGTAAGACTCCGTATCCAGGCCCACCTCGCGCTGGTTGATGATGGAGTTCTTGTCGCGGTGCAGGATCTCGATCGGATCCTCGACCGTGACGATGTGCCGGCGCAGGTTGATGTTGATGTGGTCGATCATGGCCGCTAGGGTGGTGGTCTTCCCCGAACCCGTAGTGCCGGTGACCAGCACCAACCCCCGGGGCTCCAACGCCAGTTTCTGCGCGATCGACGGGAGCATGAGCTCTTCGAAGTCGGGGATGCGGGTGGCGACCTGCCGCAGAGCGATGGAGATGCTGCCGCGCTGACGGTACACATTCACCCGGAATCGGCCGACATTCGGGGCGCTGTACGCGAAGTCGAGTTCGTTGGTCTCGCTGAAACGCCGGATCTGCTTGTCGCTCATGAGCGACGCGGCGTAGTCCTTCGTATCTTCAGGCCCGAGCGACGGATCGCTCAAGGTTTGAAGCTCGCCGTCGACCCGCATCACCGGCGGGCTGCCCGACTTGATATGGAGGTCGGATGCGCCCGCCTCCACGACTGTCTGCAGTAGTTCGTCGATCGCTCTCATCGGACCTCCGGGTCACTTGAACGAAGCCTCACCCGCAAAGTAACCGCCTTGCCCAACACGTTGTCCAGATACTACCCTAGCACGCCCCCCCAATACGGCGCCAACGCCTGCCGCGCCGCGGCTACAGCAGCCGCATCATCGCGCCCGGCCGGATGTCCCGAAACCGGCACCGGATCCCCGCGCAGACCCTCGAGGGTGGCCACGAGGGCATCGGCCACCAGAGGCGGGTCATACCCGCCCTCCAACGTGCACACGGGGCCGACCGCGTCCACCTCATGACCCAGAGCCACAAGCCGCGACGCCATCCAGCGGTAGGCCTCCCGGCTCATCCGAAGGTCGCCCAGCGGGTCACCGGCCATAGAATCGAACCCGCACGAGGCCAGCACCACCTGCGGTCGATACGCGCGCAGCAGCGGCTCGACCAGAGTCTCGAAGATGGCCGTCGCGGCGCCGTCCCCAGCTCCGGCCGGCAGGGGAACGTTGACTGTGTAGCCCACGCCGGCACCCACACCTACCTCGTCGACGTGTCCCGTGCCCGGGTAGTGATGGCGCTGATGCAGACTGATGAAGAGCACCCGGGGGTCGTCGTAGAAGGCATCTTGGGTCCCGTTACCGTGGTGAACATCCCAGTCCAAGATGAGCAAGCGCTCGAGCCCGCACACCTCGAGCGCGTGAGCGGCCGCCACCGCGATGGTATTGAACAGACAGAACCCCATCCCTCGCCGGCGCAGAGCGTGGTGCCCCGGAGGGCGCGCCAAGAGGAAGGCCGGTCCGGCTCCGGCGCACGCGCGCTCCACCGCGTCGACACCGGCTCCCGCAGCCAAAACGGCGGCCTCGTATGAGGCCGGAGAGACGACCGTATCGGCGTCGAGGTATCCCCCACCCTGTTCCGCGAAGAGCCTCAACTCCCGCACATAGCGGGGATCGTGCACGCGCTCGATATCCGTGAGGGGAGCAAGCCGGGGTTCGATCCACTCGAGGTCCAGATCGGCGGACAAGAGGGCCCGACGGCACACGACGAGCCTTTCCGCCGACTCGGGGTGCTGCCCAGTATCGTGGTCGAGAAAGCGGGGGTGGTAGTAGACCGCTGTGAGTGCCACGCCCGCGATCTCCCTAGAGGATGCGGCGGGCGCCCGTGTAGTTGCTGCGGTCGATGCTGTTGATGCGCACACTCGACCCCGAATGCGGAGCGTGGATCATGCTGCCATTGCCCACGTAGATGCCCACATGATGGATGGGGCTGCCGAAGAAGACCAGGTCGCCCGGTTGCAGATCAGCACGCGAGACTGCGACCCCATACCCGTACTGCGCCCGGCTCGAGTGCGGCAGCGAGACGCCCGCCCGTGCGTACGCATACATCACCAGACCGGAGCAGTCGAATCCACTCGGAGACGCCCCACCCCAAACGTAGGGCACACCCAAGAACTGCATGGCTATATCGATGACCGAGCCGCCCACCTGCGACGAAGGCACGTTTCCAGATGGCGCTTCGGCGCTCGCGCTGCCGCTGCCGTTCGAGCTGCCGTTCGAGCTGCCGTTCGAGCTGCCGTTCGAGTGGGTACTGGCTGCCGCCTGTTGCCTGGCTTTGGCGGCGGCCGATGCCTTGCGCGCCGCTTCTTTGGCCTGCGCCGCCAAACGGGCCTGGCGCGCCTGCTCCTCGGCCTCGAGTTGCGCGACCAGTTTCTCCTTGCCTTTCAGCGCGCGCTCGCGCTCGGCGAGCCGTTGCTGCACCGAGGCCACAGCGGCCTTGCTCTGCGCCAACAACTTCTTCTGCTTGGCCTGATCCTGCGCCAGTGTCGCCTTCCGAGCGGACACGTCCGCCCGATAGATCGCGACCTGAGCATAGACCTCTTGGTCCTTGGCTCCCACGCGTTTGAGCAGGTCGAATCGGTTGATGAGGTCGCTGAAGGTGCGGGCGCCGAGGAGCGCGTCCAGCAGGCCGATACGACCATCGCGATAGAGCCCGTCTATGCGCTGCTCCAGGTGGCCCTGAGCGGTGACCAGGTCCTTCTCCGCTCGGGTCAGCTTCTTCTGCGTACTCGCGAGGGAGGCCTCGGTGTCGCCCAGCTGGACTTTCGCATAGTGGTAGTCCTCGACCGAGCTTTCAACGCGGTCGTTCAGCGTCTCCACCTGGGAACGGAACGCCTCCACGTCACCACGGGCATCGGTGATGGCCTGAGGCACGGCCAGGGCGGGAGTGATAAGAATAACCGTGAAGAGCACGGTCAGGATGGGAAGCAGAACTGCGAATCCGTGTAAATAACGCAACCGAGCATCGGACGCGTGGCTGCTGATAGGGGGCCTCCCTCGGTCGGTGGCACGACGGCGGCCCGGGGCCGCACTGCGCCAGACTGTAACATGGGAGGCCCGAACGGACAACCAACGCACGGCTTCCAGAAGGGCGCCGGGTATGCGCGAGACGGGCCGCGTGGCCCGGCGCGCAGCCCCCTAGCGCCGTTCTAGGTACGCTTTCACACCAGCAAGAATGGCTTCTGCCGCGGCTTCGACGCCGGCCGAGGATGCGAGCAAGACCCCTTCCTCAAGGTGGCTGAGATGTCCGGGCTCGATCATCAGCGCCAGGCAATCGATCTCGCGCAGACAGGCGTAGTTGCGGCCATGGGTATGCAGATCGGGGACTCGGAGACGCTCCACCAGTAACTTGACGACATAGCCGGCCAGCCGCTTTCCGGACTCCGAGAAGAATGCGCCATTGGCGAAGTAGTAGGTTGCCGCGCCCCGGGCCACCCCACCGGGATGCCACCCGTGGTGCACGCACAGGTGCAGGTTCGGCGCCCACGCGTTCACACTCGCCGCCCGCGCGTAAAGCCCCATATCCCGATCGGCGTCTCTGACGGTCAGGACCGATGCGCCCTCGGCCTCGAACCGGGCCGCCAAAGCGCGGACCACCCGCAGGTTCACATCCTTCTCGAGGACGCCGCCGTGTGCACGTCCGCCTGAGTCCCCGCCTCCGTGAGCCGGGTCCAGACTCACCCTGAGGCCCCCGAGAGAAGCGGTGCCCACATAGCCGTTCATGCGGTCGGGGATCTTGCGGCCCTGACCATCAGGCTCCGCCTTTCGGATGCGCCGCAGATGGGCGAGAGTAGCCTCCCCGACGATGCCATCGAGGTTCAAGCCCGCGTTGCGCTGCAGATCGACGAGGGCGGCCTCGGTCATAGGGCCGAAGATGCCGTCCTCTGGCCCCGAATCGAACCCCAGTTCGCTGAGCCGTCGTTGCAGGGAAAGAACGTCGTCGCCGCGCATGTATGGCAGACGTAGATAGAGCAGACGGTCGCCCTCCGCGCATCCCGCTTCCACCAGTTCGGTCCAGGTGTTCTCGCCCACCACTCCATCGGACAGGAGCAACCGACGCTGCTGGAACTCGCGCGTAGCCCTCTCGGTCTGGGGACCGAAGTGTCCGTCGGCTCCTTCGCGACCGAGTGAGTAGTAAAGAGCACGGAGACGCGTCTGGATGTCGACGACCTCCTTGCCTCTGTCTCCACGCGATACGGGTCTCACAAGAACGAAACCTCCCAGTTCGAGTGTGCGACCTTCCGGCGGTGCGCGGCCGGTCGAGTGCGGTTATTATACCCTTGGCGCCGACCCGAGGACCGGTCGTTGGCGCCTCGGGGACAGGAGTCTGGTACACGATGCATCAGAGGCATGACCGAATCCTCATCGCGATGGTCGTTGTGGTGTGGACGGTCGCGCTCGTGCTGGGCGGCACCTACCTCGTTTCGGCGCGAGAGGCTCCCCGCCCCGCCGCGCCCCCAACAACCGCGGCACGAACCACCACACTCCCCAAGACGCTCACGATCGCCGCCGGCGGCGACGTCATCGGCGACCGCGGCGTGGGCACCTTCATCGACACGAACGGTGGTGAGGCCGTCCTGGCCGGCGTCGCGCCACTGCTGCGCACATCGCAGGTGGCGTTCGTCAACCTCGAATCTCCGCTGTCCAACAAGGGGGCTCGCAACACGGCAAAGGACGTGGCCTTCCGTGGCCGACCCGCGCTCATACAGGGACTCCAGACCGCAGGCGTCGATGTGGTCAGCTTGGCCAACAACCATGCCCTGGACTGGGGCTCCAAGGCACTACTCGACACCGTCACCCGTCTCGACGCGGCCGGGATAGCTCTTGCCGGGGCGGGTGGCGATCTGGACGCCGCCCGAGCACCCGCGCTGCTCGAGACCACCTCGGGCACCGTCGCCGTGCTGGCCTACACGCTGATCCTGCCCGAAGGTTTTGCCGCCGGCACCGACCGCGCGGGGGTGAACCCAGGGCGCGGACACCGCGAGCGGCTGCTGGCCGACATAGCGGGCGCATCGAAGCGGGCGGATTGGGTCGTGGTCAGCTTCCACTGGGGCGTCGAATACACGGGGCGGGCATCCCGCGAGCAACGTGTGCTGGCACATGACGCCGTCGATGCCGGGGCCGACCTGGTCCTGGGGCATCACCCACACGTGCTGCAGGGACTGGAACTCTACCGGAACAAGCTCATCGCCTACAGCCTGGGCGACTTCGTGTTCGACCACTATTCGCGGGCCACCGGCGAAACAGTAGTGCTGGAGATAGAGCTGTCGTCCGCCGGGCCCCCATCCTTCCGAGTCACCCCGGTGTATCTGAGCAACTCACACGGCATCCCTAAGGTGGTCACCGGCACCGAGGCAAACACCATCTTGCGCCGTTTCTCAGGGTTCAGCGCCGACCTGGGCCTGCAGTTGAAACTCAACGGCGACCGTGCGGTCCTCAGCGCCCCGTGAGGCGCACCAGCATCACCACAACGTCGTCGGCGAGGTGACCGCCCGAGAACGCCCGGGCCTCAGCTACCAGGCGTTCGGCGGACCCGGGCAGAGGTGTCTCCGCGAGCGCGCGAGCGGCAGCTTCCAGTTGCAGAGTGCCGAACATGTGCGTACCAGATCGAGCCTCATATAACCCGTCTGTGAAGAGGATCAGGGTGGAGTCATCCGGCACCTGGGTCCGCTTCGTGCCATACCGTTGCCCATGGCCCACTCCCAGGGGCAGGTCATGGGCACCGCTCAGCTCGATGACACCGCCCGCGGAAGCGATAAGCGGGCCCGGGTGCCCCGCGAGCACGTACTCCAGGCTCCTCTGGATCTGGTCGACCACCACCAACGCCACCGTCACGAACTCCGCCGACTCGGCCCCCGACGCGAGACTCTCGTTGACCAGCGTCAGCCACTCGCCGGGATCGGGCTCGAGGACCGCGTAGGCGCGCAACGTGTGCCTGACCGCAGCCATGCGGGTGGCGGCCGTCAGACCCTTTCCGCAGACATCTCCGACCACCAATGCCGTCCGCATATGCTTCAGAGGGATCACATCGAAGAAATCGCCGCCCACGAGGGTGGCGTCGGTGGCGCTCTCGTAGGCCACGTCGATCTCCACTCCGGGTATGCGATGGATGGTCGGCAGCATCGACTGCTGCAGGTACTCAGCCACCCGGTGGTCCCGCGCCAGCCGCTGCCTGTTCTGAAGGGCGACCGCCGTATGCGCGGCCAGCGTGCCCGCGAGCATCTCATCCTCGGCCGTGAAACCGGCGGCGTAAGCCGTTCTGGCTAGGACGAGACACGCAAGCACGTCCCCATCCGCCGTGGTCAACGGGACGGCCACATAGGCCTCGGAGCATCCGGCAGCGTCGTCCCCTGTGCCTCTCGAGCGGGCGAGCCTCTGTGTGGCCACCGCTTCCCGAGCGAGTCCCTTCACGTCTATTCCACTCTGCCGGGGGTGAGGCAACCTGGAGACCAGATCGGGCGAGGCTGTGAAGGCGTGCAACCGCAGATCGTCGCGCTCCACCAGATAGAACGAACCACCTAGAGCGCCCGTCAGTTGGAGTGCTCCCGCCAGCACTTCATCCATCATCAGCCCCGGATCCGCCTCACTGTTGAGGGTTATCGCCAACTGGTTGAGCACGTGGAGCTGCGTCGCCCGACGGCGCTCGCTCTCCACGGCCACCTCCAGCCGGTGCCCACGCGCCTCCGAACGCTGGTCGTGAGCGACCGTGAGCCGCGTGTGCTCCTCGGCGACCCGCGTGTGCTCCTCGGCGACCCGCGTGTGCTTCTCGGCGTCCGCGCGCGCGAGACCGAGCTCAGCGATCCGCGCCACCAGCATCCAGAACTCCGGGTCGAGCGTCGCCGCCCCCGAGACCACGAGATAGCACGGGATCCCACTAAGCCGGACAGGCACCACGAGTGACCCGATGGGTCCCGGCGTTGGGCGGCAGGAAGGTAGATGGTCGACCGACGCGTCGATCGGACCCCCGCCGCCCTCGTCCACCACCTGGACAGAATATCCGTGCGCCGTCGCCGTAGTCGTGAGACCCGCCGCAAGTTGCTCGAACGAGGCCGCCCGCAGAGCCAAACGAGCGACCTCGTCGAGCAAGAGCAGGTCGGAAGCCTGCAAGCTCGAGCGCACCATGGAGCGGTCGGTCACGATGGCCCATCCACGGAAGCCCCCACGTCCGGCACTCCCGGTAACCCCGGCTCGGTAAGAGGGAGCGGGTCGAGCAGCCGGTCCAGCGAGTCGGCCGCCAGCACCCCGAAGCGCAAGGCGGCCTCGCGCACCGTGAGCCCCTCGGCCACCGCCAGCTTCGAGATCTCCGCGGCCCGCTCGTAACCGATCGTCGGAGCGAGGGCGGTGGCCAAGGCGTTGTTGCCGGCCAGTTGAGCGGCAAGACGGGACTCGTTCGCCTGGATCCCGCGCACGCAGCGCTCGGTGAACGCCCGCACGCCGTTCGTGAGCAGAGTGAGCGACGTGAGCAGCTCATCGGCTGCCACGGGGGCGAAGACGTTCAGATCGACCTGCCCGTGCATCCCCGCCAGCGAGACGCTCAGATCGGCCCCCATCACCCGGAACGCCACCATGTCGAGCATCTCGGCCATCACCGGGTTGACCTTCCCCGGCAT